>DATJVF010000491.1:0-5473 GCA_035501995.1 Anaeromyxobacteraceae bacterium | reverse complement strand
GAGCAGGCTCGCCACGCCCTCCTCGCCGAGGGCGAGCTCGACCCGCTCGAGGTCGCAGCGGCGGTGGCGGAACTGCGAGGCCCCGCCGGCGCCGTCGAAGGGCGGCCGCGCCTCCGGGATCTCCATCGAGAGCGCCAGGAGGTCGAAGCCGGGAGCGAGCGGCTGCGGCGGCAGCGCGGCGTAGGCCCCGGCGCGCTCGAGCCGCAGCTCGAAGCCCGAACCCCGTCGGCGCCGTTCCTCGACCACGTTCGACCCGGCCACCCTGAGATCCTACCGGAGGTCGAGCCCGGCCGGGAGGCCGGGGTGGAGGCGCTATCGGTCGCAAGCTCGGCCGGGCTTCTGGCTCAGGGCTTGGCGGAGGTGGGGGCCTCCACCCCCTGGGCCACCTGCGCGGCGGCGCGCCGGTAGACGTACATGGTGCGACGGCCCTGGAACTCCTCGTCTTCGCGGGCGAAGAAGGTGATGGCGTTGTTGCCGGGCTTGAGCGGCACGTCGGCCGCGAAGTCCACCCGGGCCGGGCCGCCGGACTCGGGGACCACCTTGAAGAAGACCTTCTTGTCGTTGGCGAAGACGAAGACGTCGCGCAGGCGGGCCGGGGCCCCGGGCAGGCCCGGGGGGACGAAGGCCGCACCCTCGAGGTGGATCTTGTCGGAGCTCACGATGGGGGCGCCGCGGCTCGGGTCGAGGGCGAGCGAGATGCGCGGCGGCTCGCGCTGCCACAGCTCGGTGGCGCCCGGGCCGGGGCGGGCGGCGTGGGATGGGGCGACGTCGGCGCTGGCCGCGAAGGCGGCCCGCCCCTTCTGCCACTCCACCTTGTAGAAGTCCCCGTAGCGGGCGAGGACCGGGAGCACCGCCCCCCGGGGGGCGAGCGCGATGGGGGAGGCCGCCGTGGAGGCGCCGCTCGCGAGGAGCGCCTCGGCGGCCGTGACCCGCACCGTGCCCATGGCGGTGCTCCTTGCCGGCTCCTCGGCCGCGACCGGGACCTCGAGCCGCTCCGAGACGTACTCGTCGGTCTTCTCGTCCACCACCATCACCCGCAGCGGCATCTGGTCGGGCTTGAGCCCCTTCTTCACCTCGAGCTGGAGCAGGGCGCTCTTCACCTCGCCCGGCTTGAGAGTGCCGATCACCGCCCGCCCCTTCTTGATGAAGACCTTCTCGTCGCCCAGGTTCTTGAGCGAGACGTAGGTCTTGTCGCCGGAGGCGCCCGGGCCCTCGTTCTTCACGTCGACGCGCAGCCCGATCTCCTCGCCCCGCTCGACCAGCCCGTCGCCGTTGCCGCCCTGGTCGTCCTCGACCTGGCTCGAGAAGGCGAACACCGGCCGCGCGCTCTCGACGGTGTCGATGGCGCAGGGGACGTCGGCGGGCGCGCGCCCGTTCTCCTCCTCGAAGTGCAGGGTGACCTCGTCGTGGCGGCTGTCGAGGCCGCGCGGCAGCTTGACCGGCACGGTGAAGCTCTTCTTGTCGCCGGCCTTGACGAGCCCGAAGACGAACTCGCGGCGGTCGAGGAGGGGGTTCTTGTCGACGATGGTCCAGGCCCGCAGCTGCCTGAGCGGGCCGTCGCCCCGGTTCTCGACGGTCACCGTCCAGGGGATGGTCTCGCCGGCGGTGAAGAGCTTGCCCGCCGGGGGGGAGACCGTCACCACCGGGCGCGGCGTGCCCTGGGCCGGGCCGGGCGCCCAGTCGATGCCGAGCGCCTCCAGCTTGCTGCGCAGGCGCGCGTCCTCCTCCAGGCGCCGCTCGGCCACGAAGCCCTTGGCGGCCTCGAGCAGGCGCGGTCGGTCGGCGAACGGCGCCCGGCCCAGGAGGTCGCGGGCGAAGCGGATCTGGTAGTCCTCCACGAGCTCGTCGGGGTTGGCCTCGGCGTCCTCGTCCTCCTGCTGCTCGGGGGTGAGCTCGTCCGCCGCCCCGGCCTCCTCGTGGGCGCGGGCCTGCGCCTCGCGCTTCTCGTCGGCCTTGAGGGCCTTCGCGACCGCGTCCTCCTTCTCGTCGAGGAGGTAGCGCAGCTCCAGGGCCGCCTTCTCGGCCCGGCTGCGACGCTCCTGGGCGCGCTTGTCGGCCTCGGCCTGGGAGAGCTGGGCGTCGGCCGGGTTGGAGAAGTGCTTGTCGAGGTCCACCTCGCCGAGGGTGCGGGGCGGGGCGAAGTAGTTGACGGCGTCCTTGAGCACGCGTCCGGGGAGGAGCAGCACGTCGGGGGTGACCCCCACCTCCTGGATGGAGACGTCGCCCGGGGTGAGGTACTGGGCGATGGTGAGCTTCAGGGCCGACTCCTCGCTCGGCCGGGCCGGATCGGAGAAGTCGTAGAGCACCTGGACCGAGCCCTTGCCGAAGGACTGGCGGCCGATGATCAGGGCCCGGTTGTTGTTCTTGAGGGCGCCGGCCACGATCTCGCTCGCCGAGGCCGAGCCGTTGTTGACGATCACGATGAGCGGCAGCGAGGTGAGGTCGTCGCGGTCGGCGTGGGCCTCCTTCACCTCGTGCAGCTTCATGCCCTCCCCGACCGTCTTCACGATGACGCCCTCGGAGAGGAAGACGTCGGAGACGCTGATGGCCTGCTCGAGCAGGCCGCCGGGGTTGCCGCGCAGGTCGAGGATGAGCCCCTTCATCTGCCCGCCGGCCTGGGTCCGCTCCTGGGCGATGGCCGCCTGCAGGTCGCGGGTGGTGTTGGCCGAGAACTGGGAGAGCTTCACGTAGCCGACGTTGCCGGCGAGGAGCTTGCTCTGCGGCACCGTCTCGACGTTGATGATCTCGCGGGTGAGGTCGAGCCGCTTCGGCTCCGGCCAGCTCGCCCGCTGCACGGTGATGGCCACCCGGGTGGCCGGCCGTCCGCGCAGGTGGTCGACCGCGTCCTCGAGGTCCATGTTGACGGTGGACTGCTCGCCGATCTTGGTGATGATGTCCTTGGCCTTGATGCCGGCCTTCTGGGCCGGGGTGTTCTTGATCACCCGGACCACGGTGAGGTTCCCGTCCCGCATGGCGATGACGAAGCCGAGCCCGCCGAACTCGCCCTTCGTCTGCAGCCGCATCTCGCGGAACATCTTGGGCTCGAGCAGGATGGAGTGGGGGTCGAGGGTGGAGAGCAGGCCGTTCGTGGCGGCGTACTCGATCTCGCGCAGGTTCTTGTGGGCCACGAGGTGCTTGGCGATGAAGGCCATCGCGTCCCCCATCACCGCGCGGACCTTGAAGATGCTGTCCACCCCGGTGAGGTCGATGGGGCGGCTCGCCGAGCCGACGGTGAGGGTGAGCCGGCCGGACTGCGCGTCGCCCTCGACCATCACCTCGGCCACCGTCTTCTCGACCATGTCGAGGGCGGCCACCACCATGGCCTTGGGGTCGATGCGCTTCGGCTCGACGTAGTTCTCCGAGACGTAGTGGATCACCCGCGAGAAGACGGGGAGGCTCTCGAGCGGGTAGTTGGCGTCGTCGCCGTCGGGGGGGGCCGACTCCCGCTCGTGGACCGCGAGCGCGCCCTCTCTCGCCTGGGCGCGCGAGAGGAGGGCCCGCTCGACGCCGAAGGCGGCTAGAAAGCACAAGGCCAGGTACACGAGGAGGCGGGCGGGACGCGTCATGAGGAGACCGGGGACCTTGAGCGCAAGGGGAGGGAAGAACAGCTCTTTCGATCGAGGATAGGGTGGGGAGGGAGGCGGCGCAAGGATAAGGGAGGGCTTTCGCCCGGCTCGGTTTGGCTGCGAAAACACTGTCCTGTCGGAGACATAGAACCGGGGAGGCCGGTTCGATCTTCCCGGGCGCGCGGCGGCGGGCCTCGATGGTGCGGCTCGCCCTCCCTGGCCGGCCGGCGCGAGCTCACGCGGGCGGTGTCGGAGTCGAAGGCGAGACTCGCCCCCGGGAACCCCCGCCTCGCCATGCTCGCGCGCGCCCGAAATCACCCGCAGCTCGTGGCCCTCGGCGCCTACGGAGCGCTCTTCGCGCTGCTCGCAGTCCCGCTCCTCGCTCGCCTCGGGACGGCGCCCGGGGGCGGCCCCCAGGGCTGGCGGACGCTGTGGAGCTTCTGGTGGTGGCACGACAGCCTGGCGCGCGGAGTCTCACCCCTCGCCTGTGACGCGCTGCGCTGGCCGGCCCGGGTCCCGGTGTGGCTCTCGGATCACGACCTGCCCACCGCGCTCGCCGCCCTGCCGCTGTGGGCCGCGACGCCGCTCTTGCCGGAGGTGGCCCTCCACAACCTCCTCCTCCTCGCCGGCTATGCCCTGGCGGGCTTCTCGGCGTACCTGCTCTGCCAGGAGCTGTGGGGCGGCCACCTCGCGCCGTTCTTCGCCGGGGCCCTCGCCGTGACCGGGGTCCACGCGTTCTCCTTCGGGCATCCGGCCGCCCTCGCCTGGCCGCCCCTCTTCTTCCTCGGCCTCGTGCGGACCGTGCGGCGGCGCGGGCCGGCGGCGCCGCTCTTCGCCGGCGCGGCGCTGGCGCTCACCCTCGTCGCCTCGCGCCCGCTCTTCCTCGCGAGCGCCCTCGGCGCGGCGGTGCTCCTCGCGGCCCTGGGCCGGGAGGCGTGGGCGCTCGCCGCGGCCGCCCTCGCGAGGCGGGCCGCCCTCCTCGTCGCCACCTTCCTCGCGCTGGCAGGCTGGTTCGGCGCCGGCCTCCTTCGGGCGGCGCACACCGGGCCATGGGTCGGCGGGGAGGCCCCGGGCGGAGCCGACCTCCTCGCGCTCCTCGCGCCGGGGGGAGAGAGCGCCCTCGGAAGGTGGCTCGGTGCGAGAGGTCCCGCTCTCGACGGCGCGCCCGACCTCCACCCGGGCTACCTCCTCCTGGGGCTAGCCCTCCTCGGCGGGGCGCGCGCCAAGGCCGCCCGTCCATGGCTGGCCGTGGCCGGGCTGGGCCTCGTCCTCTCGCTCGGGCCGACCTTGAGGGTGGGCGGCGCCTCGGCGCTCGACGGGTGGCTCCCCTACGCCTGGCTCGAGCGGGCCCTGCCGGCCCTGCGCCTGTGGGCTTCGCCTTCGCGCTGCGGCTTCCTCCTCGGCCTGGGCCTGGCGGTCGCGGCCGGCGGGGCGCTCTCGGCCCTCTCGCGCTCGAGCCGGCGCGGTCGGCTCCTCGCCTGCGCCCTCGCCCTCCTCGCCCTCGGCGAAGGCTTTCCCGCGCCCCTCTTGCTCGCGAGCCTCCCCGCCCCGCGCTTCCTGCGCGACCTCGCCCGCGACCCCGAGCGCTGGACGGTGCTCGACGCCACCGGCCCCGAGCGCTCGTCGTGGCACCAGGTGCTGCACGGTCACCCCCAGGTGGGCGGGGCAAGCATGCCGGTGCCGGCGGACCTGGAACGCCTCCTCGTCGAGGCGCCCGCGCTGCGGGCCTTCTTCGCGGAAGGGGCTCTCCCTCCGCGGGAGGAGGCGCTGCGCGCGCTGCAGGAGCTCAGGGTGCGCTTCGTCATCGTCGACGCGAGCCGGCTCAGGGTCGCTCGCGCGCTCAAGGTGCCGCTCGCCTTCGAGGGCGAGGGCATCGCGGTCTTCGAGGTGCCGCCCCGGGTGAGCTC
>DATJVF010000490.1:0-12653 GCA_035501995.1 Anaeromyxobacteraceae bacterium | reverse complement strand
GAGACGATCACCACGTCGGCCTCGACGAGGAGCTGCGGGAGCTCGGCGAAATCGCGGGCGTGCCCGCCGGTCTGGTTAGCGAGCTCGCGGGCCCGCTCATGGGAACGATTGGTGACGAGCACGCGGCTGGCGCCGAGCGAGGCGAGGGCGCGGGCGGAGAGGGCGCCCATCTTGCCGGCCCCGACGAGCAGGACCGCCTTCCCCTCGAGGTCGCCGAAGATCTTCTCCACCAGCTCGACGGCCACCTGCGAGACCGAGCTCGCCCCCCGTCCGATCTCGGTCTCGGTCCGGACGCGCTTGGCGGTGGCGAAGGCGCGGTTGCACAGGCGGGAGAAGAAGGCGCCGGCGGCCGCCGCCGCGCTCGCCACACCGTAGGCTTCCTTCACCTGGCCCAGGATCTGCTGCTCGCCCAGCACCATCGAGTCGAGGCTGGCGGACACCCGGAACAGGTGCCGCACCGCGCTCGCGTCCCGGTGCTCGTAGAGGTGGCCGTCCGCCGCGGCGGCGCGGTCGAGGAACAGGCGCCGCGCCGGCTCGGCCGACTCCGCCAGCACGTACACCTCGACCCGGTTGCAGGTGGCGATGATCATGGCCTCGCGCACGCCGGGACGGGACTTCAGCTCCTCGAGGGCCGCCTTGAGCCCCTCGCCGGCGAGGGCCACCTGTTCCCGCACCGCGATGGGCGCCGAGTGGTGCGAGAGGCCGACGAGGAAGACACCGCTCACTGAAAGTTGCCCCGGTGGCGGGTCACGTTCGGCACCGCCCCCATCACGATCATCGAGACGACCAGCGCGAACCCGGCCAGGGTGAGCAGCGCGTACCTCCGGCCGTGCACCCCGATGTGCCGCAGCTCCACGAGCGCGAAGTAGAGGAGCCAGACCACGAGCGAGGCCACCTGCTGCGGGTCCCAGCCCCAGAAGGCGCCCCAGGCGTGCTTCGCCACCAGCGAGCCGGTGATGAGGGCCACCGTGTACACCACGAACCCGGCCCGGACGAGGCGCTGGTTCAGCCGGTCGAGGGCGTCGAGCGAGGGCAGGCGCGAGAAGAGCGCCCCGAAGTGCTTGCCCTTCACCTCCCGCTCCTGCAGGAGGTACATGAGGGCCACCCCGAAGGCGATGAGGAAGAGGGCCACCCCGCCGAGCGCGGTCGAGATGTGGACGGTGAGGGCCGGCTTGCCGATGACGTTCGGCAGCGGCCCCTGGGCGCGTGGCCCGAGGCCGAAGAAGCCGGGCAGGACCGCCATGAGGACGAGCGGCAGGATGAAGGCCCCCACGGCCGGGATGGGGTAGAAGCGCTGCAGGAGGACGAAGGCACCGGCGCCCACCCAGCCGAGCAGCCCGAAGCCCCCGCGCAGGTTGAAGAACTCGGTTCCCCCGTACTCCTTGCAGGCCGCGCCGATGGAGGCGGCGTGGACGAAGAACCCCACCGTGATGAGCCAGAACCCGAGCCGGACGGCGCCGCGGTGCTTCGGCCGCGCGAAGAAGAGGATGTACGAGCCGGCTCCGGCCACGTAGAGCAGGGCGGCAACCCGTAGGATGGTGATGCTCATGGCTCTCGCGCCCCTCCCGCGGGGTCGCGCTGGCGGCCCCTCCCCGTCCCTACGACGGCCAACCTCGCCGTGGCAACCCCGGAAAGCCCAAGCCTCGCCGAAAGGGCGAGCATGCCCGGGCGCACGGTAGCGATCCGCGCCTTCACGACAGCTTCTCGATGAGGAAGCGGGCGAGCGCCTCGGCCCCCGCCCGATCCTCCTCGCCCACCCCGGATGGGGCCTTCCCCTCGCCGGCGGCCCGCCGGTCGGCGAGGTAGCCCGGCTGCACCTCGTAGGCGACGTCGCCCAGGAGGACCGAGTCGCCCAGGCACTCCGCGCCGAGCGCGCGCAACTGGGCGTTCGTCTTCACCTTCCCGACGAGGGCGTGGTGGTCGGTCGCCGCCCCGACCGCCTTCACGAACCGCACTGCCGGGTCGATGGCGTAGGACTCGCCCTCCTTGGCGCGGACGAACATGGCTCCATCCTGGAACTCAACCTCGCCCTGCTCGGCCCAGGTATCGATCACGGCCTGGGACAGGAACAGGAGCCCGGGCATGGCGGCCTCTTCGAGGTTGGGCGCGACGAAAGAACGCGCGAACGCGGGAGGTTAGCACGCTCGCCGCGCTGCTTGCCAGGGTCAGAGCGACGCGTTACACAATCGTCCATGGCATCCAGCGACGTCGTCACGCTCGAGGACGGCACCTTCGAGCAGGAAGTCTTGAAGAGCGACACTCCGGTCCTGGTCGATTTCTGGGCGACCTGGTGCGGGCCCTGCCGGGCCATCGCGCCGGCGGTCGACGACCTCGCTCGCGAGTACAAGGGGCGGCTCAAGGTCGCGAAGCTCGACATCGACAGCCACCAGGCGGTGCCCCAAAAGTACGGGATCCGCTCCATCCCCACCCTTCTCGTCTTCAAGGGCGGGCGCGTGGTGGACACCATCGTCGGCGCGGTGCCGAAGTCCAAGCTCGTCGACGCCGTGAACCGAGTCGTCTGAGTCCCTCGCCCTGGAAGCCTGAGGTCCCCGACCCGGCCCGGGGTGGGGGGCGGTGCCAGCGGCGGCCTTAGTTCACGAACCGTCGCATGGCGACGTTGTTCAAGAGGCCGATGCCGATCAGGATGGCCATGACCGAGGAGCCGCCGTAGCTCATGAGCGGCAAGGTCACCCCCACCACCGGGAGGACCCCGGTCACCATCCCCATGTTGATGAAGGCGTGCCAGAAGAGCATCGCCGACACGCCCACCGCCAGGAAGTGGCCGAAGCGGTCGCGGGCGTTCCCGGCCACCCCCAGCGCGGACGCCACGAGCGCGTAGTAGAGCACGAGCAGCAACAGGCAGCCCACGAAGCCGTGCTCCTCGGCCCACACCGAGAAGATGAAATCGGTGTGCTGCTCGGGCAGGAAGGAGAGCAGGGTCTGGGTCCCCTGCCCCCACCCCTTGCCGAGGCCCTGGCCCGAGCCCACCGCGATCATGGACTGGGTGGCGTGGTAGCCGGCGCCGAGGACGTCGCCCTCCGGGTCGAGGAAGGTCTCGACGCGCTTCTTCTGGTAGGGCTTGAGGTGCGGGTAGGCGAAGAAGGCCGCCGCGGTCACCGCGACCAGCACCGCCACCAGGGCCTGCCAGCGCACCTTGGCGAAGAGGATGACGGTGGCGCCCACCGCCACCACGATGAGGGCGGTGCCGAGGTCCGGCTGCTTCAGGATGAGGACCGCCGGCAAGAGGGTGATGGCGGCCGGGACGACGAGCCCGAGGAGCCCGTAACCCTCCTTGCGCTTGTCCGAGTCCATGTGGAACCAGCGGGCCAGCGCCAGCACCACCGCGATCTTGGCCAGCTCGGAAGGCTGCAGGTTGAGCGGTCCGATCATGAGCCAGCGCCGCGCCCCCATGACCACCCGGCCCTTCACGAGCACGACGGCGAGGAGCAGGAGCACGAGCGCGTAGAAGGGGTAGGCGCCGCGCATGAAGCGGCGGTAGTCCACGAAGCCGAGGGCGAGGGCGGTGAGGGCGCCGGCGCACATCCACCAGGTCTGCGAGATCCACACCGGCGCGTGGGCGCTGCGGGAGGCCGAGGCGAGGTTCCACACCCCGAGCCCGGCCACCGCCACCACCAGGAAGGCGATGTGCCAGGGGTAGTGCCGGAAGGCGCGCCGGGGGCTGGAGGGCAACCCGGCTCGCGGGAGCGCGAGGTCAAGCGCCACGCCGGTCTCCCTTCGCAGCGGCCTCGGTGGGCGTGGGGGGCCCGAGCGGCCCGGCGGCCGGAGCGGCCCGGTCGCCGCCCGCCGGCGGCGGGGGTGGCGGGCCGAAGGCCGGCATCCCGGAGCGCTCCATCTCGTCCTGCAGCTTGAGCTCGAAGTAGCGCCGCACCACCGCGCTCGCGGTGGGGGCGGCGTTGGAGGCGCCGAAGCCCGAGTGCTCGTTCAGGACCAGCACCACGATCTCGGGGTCGTCCATGGGCGCGAAGGCCGCGAACCAGGCGTGGTCCCGCTCGAAGTAGGAGACCTGGGCGGCCTTGAGGCGCTTCGTGCCGAGCTTCACCACCTGGGCGGTTCCGGTCTTGCCGGCCATGATCACCGGCTGGCCGTCCTCGTAGATCCCCTTTAAGCGCGAGGCGTAGCCGGTCCCGAAGGGCTCGTTCACCGCCGCCCACAGGCCCTTCATCACCTGGTCGCGCGTCTCCTTCTTGATGGGCAGCCGTCCGCGCTCGACCGGGGCGAACTCCTGGACGGCCTCGCCGTTGGGATCCTCGATGCGCTCCACCACCTGGGGCTTCCACACCACGCCCGAGGCGAGGGCCGCGTAGAGGACCACCTGCTGCATGGGGGTGACGTTCACGTCGCCCTGGCCGATGGCGATGTTGAGGGACATGCCGTGCTGGTAGCCGCCCGGGATGTGCTGGTTGTGCCACTCCTCGTCCGGCATGACCCCGGGGATCTCGCCCCCGATGTCGAAGCCGGTGGGCCGGCCCAGGCCGAGCAGGTTCGCCCACTTGGCGATGCGGTTGGTCCCCAGCCGGTCGCCGAGCGCGTAGTAGAAGACGTCGCAGGAGGCGCCGAGCGCGTGCTCGAGGTCGACGTTGCCGTGCCCTTGCTCCTTGTCGCAGCGCCAGCGGTGGTTGCCGAGGGTGTAGTGCCCCGGGCAGAAGACGGTCCCCCCGGGCTTGAGCGCCCCCTCCTCGAGGGCGGCGATGCTGGTCACCACCTTGAAGGTCGAGCCGGGGTGGTAGTGCTCCTGGATGGCGCGGAACAGCTCCGGCCTCAGCGGGTCGTTGTGGATGGCGGCCAGCTCGGTGCGCGAGATGCGGCCGGAGAGCTTGTTGGGATCGGGGGCCGGTCGGTCCACCAGGGCGAGGAGGAAGCCGGTCTTGGCGTCGAGGGCGAGGACCGTCCCGGCCACCGCCGGGAAGACCTGCTCGGCGAACTCCTGCAGGCGCCAGTCGATGGAGAGCACCAGGTTCTCCCCGGGACGCGAGGCCTCGAAGCGCTGGCTCTCCGGGATGAGGTCCTCGAGCTCGCCGCCCTTGGCGTTGCCCTTGGCGTCGACCACCACCCGGCGGCGACCGTCGACGCCCCTCAGCTGCCGCTCGTAGCGCCGCTCGAGGCCGCGGCGCCCGATGTAGTCGCCGAGCTGGTAGGGCAGCTCGCCGTCGTTGGCGAGGGCGATGTCGTCGTCGGCCTTCTTGAGCTCGTCGGGCCCGATCTCGTTCATGTAGCCGAAGAGGTGCCCGCCCCACGGGCCGTAGCGGTAGCTGCGGTGGGGCGCCGGGATGACGTCCACGCCGGAGAGGGCCCCCGGGACCCGGTGCGCCTCCACCACGTCGAGCTCCTCGCGGGCGATGTCCACCTTGACCGTGAAGGGCCGGAAGCGCTCGAGGCCCCGCGCGGCGCGCAGCCGATCCTCGGCCCGCTCCATCTCCTCGTCCGAGAGGGCCAGCAGCTTCGAGAGGTCCTGCAGGACCTCCTCGCAGCTCTTGCCGCAGAAGTAGGGGGTGAGCGTGACGTCGTAGGAGGGGCGCGAGTCGACCAGGATGCGGCGGTTGCGGTCGAGGATGAAGCCCCGGTCGGCCGGGACGCGCAGCTCCTTCACGAAGTTCTCGTCGGCCCGCTCCTTGTACTCGTCCCCGCGCAGGATCTGCAGCTGGTAGAGGCGGGCGGTGAGGACCAGGAAGGCCAGGGACACCACCGCCGTCATCCAGAAGGTCCGCGGGCGGAACTCGTTCTGGTTGGCGGCAGGGGCAGCGGGAGACGGGACGCCGACCATCTAGCGGGGCTCCTCGGGCAGGCCATCCCGGTCTAACGGGGAGGGCCGCTTCATCGCAACAAGAGCAGGCTTGGGTCCTCGCGCTCCCAGAGGGCGTCGATCCGCCGCAGGAGCAGCATGAGGAGCGGGGAGAGGGCACCGGTCACGAGCGCCTCGACGAACAGGCGGCCCAGGAGCGCCAGGGAGGGCTGGCTCTCGGGGGGGGAGACGGCCCGGGTGAAGAGGAGCGCGACGAGGCCGTAGAGGAAGGTCCCCACCCCGCACAGCACCGCGAACCCGGTCTTGCCCTGCACCGAGAGCGCCGCCCCGGTGAGCCGGCTCGAGAGGAACAGCACCACCGCCAGGGAGGTCATGAGGCCCTTGGGACCGCCGGCCATGAGATCGATCACGTAGCCGACCAGGGCCGAGCCCACCGCCCCGTCGACGTTCCCCGCCCGCAGGCCGAGGTACACGACGATGGTGAGCGGCAGGGCCAGCGACACCGCACCGCCTCCGCAGAAGTGCAGGAGCGAGGCCTGCAGGGCGGCGAGCAGGAGGGCGAGCAGGAAGGCGACGAACGGCCTCACGGCTTGTCCCCCCCCGCACCCGGAGCGGCCGCGGTGCGGGGCGCCTCCTCGGGGCGCTCCACCTCGAGGAGCACCAGCACTTCCTCGAGCTTGGTCACGTCGACCGCCGGCTTCACCTGCGCGCTCTGGTAGAGGCCCTGGCCACCCTTCTTCAGGTCCTCGATCTTACCCACCGGCAGGCCGCGCGGGAAGACGCCGTCGGTGCCGGCGGTCACGAGCAGGTCGCCGTCGTTCATGTCGTCCGAGCGCAGGGCGTACTCGAGGCGGCAGGAGTCCGGCGCGCCGGTACCCCGCACGTTGGCGCGCGCCCGCGAGCGTTCGATGCGGACGGCGATGGAGCTGTTGCGGTCGGAGAGCACCAGCACGTCGGCGGTGGTGGGGGTGGTGGTGTGCACGCGCCCTACCACGCCCTGGCCCACCACCACCGGCATCATGGGTGCGATGCCATCCCGCTCGCCGCGGTCCAGGGTGAGCAGCTGCAGGCCCTTCGGATCGAGGCGCACCCCGATCACCCGGGCGCCGAGCAGGCGGCGCTCGGGGGCCGCCTGGGCGAAGCCGAGCAGACGGCGCAGGCGCTCGTTCTCCTCCTTCACCCGCTCGAGCTCGCTGCGTTCGAGCTCGAGCCGCATCACCTCCTTCTGCAACTCGAAGGCGCGCTCGTGGGCGTGGCGCAGCGCGACGTAGCCCTGGAAGGCCTCGAGCGCACCGGTGATGACGAACGAGAGGCCCTTCTCGATGGGGCCGGTCACGGTGAGGATGACGCGATCGAGGCGCGACCGCTCGCTCGGATGCTTGGCGTGCGCGAAGTAGAAGCCGAGCGGCACCACGAGGAGAACGGCCACCAAGATGAGCTCGCGGTAGCGCTTCAAAAGTCCGACCACACCCGCTCCGGCCGAGGCTCCCCACGCCCCGCAGATCCCAAAAACCCTTGCATTTTAGCCGATCTTGACTAGGGTGTACAACCTTTCGGCCCGGCCGCCCAAAGTTGGCGTCGCCGGCTTCAACAATCCGGAGCACGGTTCCATGCTCGACACCCTGAGGGCGAACTCCCGCAGCGTCCTCACCTACGTCCTCTTCGGCATCATCATCGTCGTCTTCGTGGTCTCCTTCGGGCCCGGGTCCAAGGGCTGCGGGACGCTCGGCCACAACGAGACCTGGGCCGCCCAGGTGAACGACCGCACCATCTCGCCCGGGGAGTTCGAGCAGCAGTACGCCCAGCTCTACCAGCTCTACCGGCGGCAGGGCGCCCCCGACATGGACGCGCTCCTCCAGCTCCGGCTGCGCCAGATGGCGCTCGAGCAGATCGTGCAGCGCGAGCTCGTCGGGCAGGAGGCGCGCAAGCACGGCATCCTCATCACCGACGACGAGGTGGCGAACGCCATCCGGGCCCAGCCCGCCTTCCAGACCAACGGGCAGTTCGACCTCGAGCTCTACAAGCGGCTGGTGGCGGCGAACTTCGGCTCGCCGGCCAAGTACGAGGATCAGCTGCGCCACGACCTCGCCTACCAGAAGATGATGGCGGTCCTGCGCGACACCGCCCGGGTGAGCAACGAGGAGGTGGTGGAGGCCTGGCGCGCCGAGAACGACCGCGCGAGCATCGAGTTCGCCCGCTTCACGCTCGCCCAGGCCCGCGCCGAGGTGAACCCCAGCGAGGCCGAGCTCAAGGCCTTCGCCGAGCAGAACGGCCCGCGCATCGAGAAGTTCTACAAGGACAACCCTTCCCGCTTCGACAAGAAGAAGGAAGTCCGCGCGAGGCACATCCTCGTGAAGGTGGACCCCAACGCCCCGGCCTCGGAGCAGGCGGCGGCCAAGAAGAAGATCGAGGCCATCGCCGAGCGCATCGCCAAGGGCGAGGACTTCGCCAAGGTCGCGAGCGAGGTGTCCGAAGATCCCGGCTCGAAGAGCAAGGGCGGCGACCTCGGCAAGTTCGGCCCGGGCGTGATGACCAAGACCTTCGAGGACGCGGCCTTCGCGCTCAAGCCCGGGCAGGTCTCCGCTCCGGTGAAGACCCCCTTCGGCTACCACCTCATCAAGGTGGAGGAGGTGCAGGAGCCGCAGGTCCTGTCGCTCGAACAGGCCCGTCCCGAGATCGCGAAGGAGCTCCTCACCGACGACCTCGCGAAGAAGCTCGCCCAGGGCAAGGCCGAGGAGGCCCTGCGCCGGCTCACGGCGGGACAGAGCTTCGCCGAGGCCTTCCCCTCCGGGGAGGGCGAGGCCAAGAAGGGCGGCTCCGAACCCATGCGCCTCGGCGGCCAGGTGGTGAAGCCCGAGGAGAGCGGCTCGTTCTCCGCCGCGAGCTCGCCCAACCTCCCGCGCCTCGGCCCGTACCCGGACCTCTTCGCCGACGTCATGAAGGGGAGCGCCGGGCAGGTGCTCCCCAAGGTCTACGAGGCCGGGGGCGGGTTCGTGGTGGTGAAGGTGAAGGACCGGCAGCGTCCCGACGAAGCGCTCCTCGCCTCGCAGAAGGGGGAGGTGGAGACGCGCCTGCGCCTGCGCCGCGAGAACGAGATCGAGCGCGCCTTCATCGAAAGTCTGCGCAAGGCCGCCAAGGTGAAGACCAACACCGCCCTCGTCATGGGCGGGCTGCGCGGCGCGCCGGACGAGTCCGACTGACCCAGAGCGAGCGGGCATGACGCTCACGCTGGCCAGCCGGAGCCCCCGCCGCCGCGAGCTCCTCGCCTCGCTCGGGCTCGCGCTCGAGGTGTCGCCCGCCGACACCGACGAGACGCCGCAGGAGGGCGAGCGCGCGCCGGACTACGTACGCCGCCTGGCGCGGGAGAAGGCCCGGGCGGTGCGGGGCGAGACGGTGCTCGGCGCCGACACGGTGGTGGCGCTCGGGGAGACCCTGCTCGGCAAGCCGCGCGACGCGGAGGAGGCGTGCCGCATGCTGCGCGCCCTCTCAGGACGGTCTCACGAGGTGCTGACCGGGGTGTGCGGCCGGCGCGGTGCGCAGGAGGAGACCCTGGCGGTGAGGAGCGTGGTGAGGTTCGCCGAGCTGAGCGAGGCGCAGATCGCCTGGTACGTAGCGACCGGCGAGCCGCTCGACAAGGCGGGCGCCTACGCCATCCAGGGGCGAGGGGGGGCCTTCGTGGCCGGGGTGGAGGGGAGCTACTCCAACGTGATCGGCCTGCCGCTCTTCGAGACCGTCGGCCTCCTCGAGCGGCTCGGCTTCGCGTTCCCCTGGGGGGCCCGCGCGTGAGCCGGGTGGCGGAGAGCCTCGCGCTCGTCCGCTCGCGGATCCCGAGGGGCGTGACCCTGGTCGCGGTCTCGAAGAAGAAGCCGCCCGAGGCGGTGCGCGAGGCCTTCGCCGCCGGGCAGCGCGACTTCGGCGAGAACTACGCCCAGGAGTGGCGCGACAAGGCCGCCCGGCTCGCCGACCTCGAAGGCCTGGTCTGGCACTTCATCGGGGCCCTGCAGTCGAACAAGGTGAAGTACCTCCTCGGCGGCGGCGAGGGGGGCCCGCCGCCCAGGCCGCGCGCCGCCTGGATCCACACCGTGGACCGGCTCTCGCTGGCGGAGGAGATCTCGAAGCGCTCGCTCCTCCACGGCCTCAGGACCCGGATCCTCATCGAGGTGAACCTGGTCGCGGAGGCGACGAAGTCGGGCTGCCCCCCGAGCGCGGTGCCGGCGCTGGCCGAGTCCTCGATGAAGCTCCCGGGGGTGGAGCTGCGCGGGCTCATGACCATCCCCCCCGCCTCGGGGGACCCGCGCCCGCACTTCGCGGCGCTGCGCGAGCTGCGCGACGGGCTCGGCCTCGGGCTCCCCGACCTCTCCATGGGCATGAGCGGCGACTACGAGACGGCCATCGCCGAGGGCGCCACCCTGGTACGGATCGGAACCGCCGTCTTCGGCGAGAGGACCTGAGGGCCGGGGCCGCGAGGGCCTACCGCGGTCAGATCTCCTTGAGGCGCAGTCGTCCCCCCGACCCGAGGCCCACCGCGAAGTCCTGCCCGCAGTAGAAGCAGCGGACCTCGTCGCCGGCCACGAAGCCGTCGTCATAGGGGTTGTTGGCGTTGCACACCGGGCAATCGAAGTCCTTGAAGCGCGGGCCCTGCTCGCCGGCCCCCGGCGTCTCGTCCTCGTCGTCCCAGGCGTGCGGGTCGTAGGGCATGACCACCTCGGCGCGCAGCGGGCGCGCCCGCCCGAAGCTTACGACACTTCGCCCCCCGGAGAGGAAGGCCCCGCTCCAGAGGACCCGCGCTCTAGCCGGCTCGCCCGGGGGACGGGTCCCGGCCCCCGCCGGCTCCCGCGGGGAGCCGCCAGGCGATCTGGGCCATGCGGCGCCGCAGGCTCTCGAGGGCCCGCTCGAGGTCCTCCACGCCCAGGGACGTGCCGTCCTGCCGGGCGAGGCCCAGGAGCGTCTCCCTCGCCATCGCGGGATCGCGCAGCCCCGCCGCCGCACTGGCCAGGAAGAGGGCCACGCGGTCGAGCGCGTCCTCGGCCTCGCCGAGGTCGTCCTCCAGGAAGTCCACCAGCACCGCCTCGGCCGCCGATCCGCCCGAGCGGGCGAACCGCCGGCGCAGGCTCGCGAGCCCGTCCTCGGGGCCGCGCCGGCGGGCCCGGGCGGTCTCGTCCACGGCTGTGAGGGTCACGGGAGCACTCCTCTCTCGGGCGAGGGTCTTACCGTCCGGGCCCTCTCGGCCGCCGCGCGCACGCAGGCAGCGAGCTGGCGCGGGGTGGCGCCGTCCCTCTCGAGGGCGGCGAGCTCGTCGGCGGCCTCGGCGAGCGCGTCGGGGCGGCCGCGGGCCAGGGCGAGCTCGCGCACGAGCTCGGCCCGGGGCGGAGTCGGGCCCCTCGACCCGACCGGAGGCGCTTCGGGCTCCGTCCCCTCCGGCGCGCCCGAGACCGGGCGCAGGCTCGCGCGACCGAAGAGGACGTCGTCCCCGAGCGGCTCTCCGAAGGCCTCCGCCGGGAGGTAGACGCGAAAGAGGGTGCCGCGGTTGTCGCGGTGGAGCGGGCGCACGAAGCGCTTCAGGACGAGCGCCCCGAGGACCCGGCCAAGGCGGCGCTCGGAGAGCCCGAGCCTCCGCAAGAGGTCTTTCTTGGCGGCCCGACAGAAGTTGCGACCCTCGCCGTAGGCGAGGCGCAAGAGCTGGAAGTAGGCGCCCTGCTCGTCGGCGGCGAGCACCTCGCCCACCCGGTCGAAGGCCTCGAGCGGGAGCGCCGCGAAGCGCGTGCGGACGCGAGCCGCCCCGAGGAGCTCGCCGGCGAAGGCCACGCGGCGCATCTCGCCGGGTGCGAGGGCCTCGGCCCGAGCGAGCTCCGGCACGGCCAGCAGCCGTTCGGTCCCCAGGGCGGCCGTGCCGCGCTCCATGGCCTGTTCGCTCGCCGTCGCCACCTCGCCTCCGGCCCCCGAGCGTAGACGAGCGATATCGTCGGTCAAGAAAACGGCCGGCGGCGAAGAGAAGGCTCAGACCCGGGCCCTGGCGGGGCGGGTCTCGGAGTTCTCCGGAGCAGGGGTTGCGCGCCGCGTCGCGGGCGCCCGGGCCCTCAGATGAGCCCGCGCGAGCGCCGCAGGAGGTCGATCGTCTTCTGGTACTCCACCTCCCAGGCGCTCGTGCCTTCCTGGAGGTGCTTCAGGCGAGCCCGCGCCTCGCGATCGATCTCCTCGTCGACGTCGAGGTGCTTCTTGAAGAGGGCGAACACCTTCTTGCGGATGGTGGTGTCCTCGGCGTAGACCTCCTCGACGTTCCTCGAGATGAGGAGGAACTCGATCATCTGGCCGATGACGTACTCGATCCCCTCGTCCCCCATCTTGAAGCCGCGGACGTCCGCCATCTCGCGCTTCACCTGGTTGAACCGGGAGTGGTCGTAGCCGCGACGCTCCAGGGCCTCGCGAGTCGCCGCGTTCACGCGCTCCTCGGCCGCCAGGTACTCCTTCATGATGGCGGCCATGTCCATCTCAGCGTCCGAGATGCGCAGGGTCTCGATCTCCACGTCGCCATCTTGCATCAAGGTCTGGATGACCTCGCGGGCGATGGTCGGGATAACCTTGGGATAGAGGCGCATTTCCGGTCTTCCTCGGCCCTTGGGTGGCAGGCCATCGGCGGCCGCGGCCGCGAGCGTCCTGACGCGCGCAAGGCCCGCGATTCAAAAGGTAAATCCGTATAAACCCCGGCCGCCGGGGGTGGCAAGGGAAAAAGGCCGGACGCAACGGAAAAATTTGGGCGGCGCTGTTGACCCTGCGTGCCTTAGTCCCGCGCAGGCCCGCACCGCCCTAGCACGCAGCGCGCGCTCCCCGGGGCGCTCGGCCGGTCCCCCGGCGGCTCGATCTCTGCGACGGCGGACGCGCACCGCCCTCGGCG
>DATJVF010000489.1:0-7338 GCA_035501995.1 Anaeromyxobacteraceae bacterium | reverse complement strand
GCGGCGATGGCCGCCGCCTGCTCCCGGCGCCCGCTCGCGAGCTCGGCGAGCGCCATCCAGCCGGCGGCCTCGGGGGTCATCTTGCCGTCGCGCCGGGTGGCCTCGAGCTCGCTCCGCGCCCGCTCGGGATCGCCCAGCTCGAGGCGGGCGATGCCGCGGTCGAGGCGCAGGGTGCGCGAGCTCGTCCCCTCGGTCGCGGCGAGCAGCTCGCGGTAGCGACCGCGCCTGAGGTCGAGCCGCGCCAAGAGCTCCAGGTACCCGCCCTCGGTGGGGGCGAGGCGCACGGCCACCTCGGCGGCGCGCGCGGCCCGGTCGAGGTCGCCGGCCGCCGCGAGCACCTCCGCCTCGGCCGCCTTGAGCTCGGCGCTCTCCGGGTAACGCGCCGACGCCTCGCCCAGCCGCCGCTCGGCCTCGGTGGTGCGCCCCACGGCGGCGAGGAGCCGCGCCATCACCACCTCCATGCGCAGCCGGTCGCCGAGCGGGGGCGGGCTCTGCGGATCGGCCGCCACCTGCTCCAGGGAGGCCAGGGCCTCGGGGAGCTCCCGGCCCAGGCGCAGCCGCGCCTCGGCCGCGCCGAGCGCGGCCCTGGGGTGGGTCGGGTGGACCTTCAGCACCATTGCGTAGCGCTCGAGGGCGAGCTGGGCGTCGCCGCGGGCGAGCTCCAGGTCGCCGAGCGCGCTCAGGGCCCGCAGGAGCGGTGGGGTGGCGCGGGCGGCCGCCTCCAGGTGGAACTCGGCGCCCTCCAGGTCGTGCCGCGCGAGGAGGAGCTCGCCGGCGAGGGCGCGCACGAAGGGCTTGCCGGCCGGAGCCTGGTCGAGCAGGGCGATGGCCGCCGCCGGGGCCTCGTTCGCCCCGGCGAGCAGGTAGCGCAGGGCGACCTCCCCCTCCCCGGCCCCCCCGCGGGCGAGGAGCTCCTTGGCGTTGGCCCGGGCGACGTCGTCGCCGTAGTCGTGGGCGAGCAGGCCGGCGGTCTCCGCCTGCAGGGCCGCGGCGTCGGCGTCGTGGGGCAGGACCCGCCGCGCCTCGGCGAGCACCCGTGCCGCCTCGCGCAGCGCCCCGAGGGTGTCGCGGGCGAGGCCCTTGCGGGCGGCCTCGACCGAGGCCCGCGCCTCGTCGGCGCGCCGGTGGGCGCGCACGGCGAGGAAGACGCCGAGCCCGCCCGCCACGAGGAGGACCAGGGCGGCGAGCGCGGCCGCGCCGGCGTGGCGGCGGAGGAAGCCCGGTCGCGCTGCCTCCTCGGCGGGCTTCACGAGGAGCTCCTCGCGCAACTTGTGCTCGTAGGTGCGGGCGGCCTCGTCCGCCCGGCGCTCCTCCTCCGCCGGCGAGGGGGCGAGCGGCGCGAGCGCCGTGGTGGAGGGGGAGGGCGCTCCCGCGGGCGCGGTCGGCAAGAGGTCGAGGAAGTTCGCCGCCGCCGCGAGCTCGCTCGCCGGCGCCGTGCCGTTCAGGGGACGGCGCAGGGGCGGGGGGGTGAGGAGCGGGGGACGCGGGGCCGGGGGCAGCGGAGGGACCTCCTCGTCCTCGAGGAGCGCGGCGGGCGCGATCACCGGGGGCTCGCCCCCGTCCTCGGGCGGGGAGGTGCCCGGCGGGCCCGCTAGCTCGGGCGGGGGAGCGCCGTCGGCCGGTGCGGCCGCGGGGGTCGCCTCGCGCCCGGGATCCGGGGCCTCGGGCGCGGGTTCGGAGGCCTCGGCCGTGGCCGGCTGTGCGGCCTGCGTCGCCGCGCCCTCCGGGGCCGGGGCGGGCGGAGGGTCCGGCTCGGCCGGCATCGCCTGGCGCGCCAGGGAGAGCCACTTCTGGATGCGCCCGTCCCCGGGGTGGAGCTCGGCGCCCCGCAGCATCACCACCAGCGCGCGCTCGGGGAGCCCTCCCTTCACGAGCGCCTCGCCGACGAGGTCGTAACCGTAGGGGTTGCCGGGATCGGTGGCGAGGGCCGCGTCGAAGCTCTCGAGGGCCTCCTCGTTGCGGCCGAGCGAGAGCAGCGCCTTGCCGCACAGCACGTGCGCCACCACCGAGTCGGGGTGGTGCTCGAGCCCCCGCTGGCAGATCTCGGCCGCGCGCCGGGCCTCGCCGGCGTCGAGCAGGGCCCTGGCGAGCTCGACGAAGACCCGCGAGCGCGGATCGGCCTCGAGGATGCGCCCGTACTTTTCGACGAGGGAGGAGGCCATGCGATCTGCCCGGCCAAGGGTACCATGGCTCACGGAACGCCCAAGATGCGCGCGTCGGCGCCCATGTACGCGCAGTGCGCACCCGCTCGGCGCCGAGGGCGGTGTGCGTGCGTGCTCGTGCGCGCAGCTCGGCCCCGAGGCCGCCGGGGCGCGAGGAGGCGAGCCCGGAGGAGTGGACCTGTCCTCGGGGTCCCCGGCCGTGCGCGCCTGGAACGGGCGCGACACCCGGCTGCTCTCTCGGTGTCACGCGCGTCGCGAGGGCGCTACCACCTCCCAGCACCGACGATGGAGGTCGACCGCGTGGCGGGCTCGGGATCGGTGAGCGCGGGGAGGGGTGGAACCCGCGAAGCCGTGGCGGCGATCGCTCCCCGGACAGGAGCGGACCACGGCACTCGCTCCGCACTCGGAGCCGCCCCGGGTGCCCTGATCGTCGGGGCCGCCGGTCGTGCCGGGCCGCCTGCGACGGCCCCGCCGTAAGCGGATCCACCGGTCAGCGAGGCGCACCCCGAGGAGACCCTGACGGCTCCTCGGCGGCGAACCCGGACTGCGCCGCGGGCGCCCTCGCGCAAGGCCGACGGGAGAGGCGAGAGAGCGGCTGTCGCGGCGGAGAGGGATCGCCTGTGGTGAGGCGAGGGCCCCGGGGAGCCCCGGCCCCAGCTGCTTCCCACGGGCGCCGTTCCGGCCAAGAAAGAGACGAGCGGGGAGCCGAGGCTCCCCGCTCTCCCGCTCACCCTGGTTCTGGACGGTTGCTAGAAGGGGATGTCTTCTCCGCCCGGGCCGCCGGCCGGGCCCGCCGGCTGGCCTGGGCCGTGGCCCTCGCCCTCGTCCGGGGCGGAGGGCGGGCTGCCCATGTCGTCGTTCATCGGGCGCGTGCCCGGCGCGGCCCGTCCGCCACCGCCGAGGAAGCGCACCGTGTCGGCGACCACCTTCACCTTGTAGCGGTCCTGCCCGCTCTGCTTGTCCTGCCACTTGTCAGTCTTGAGCCGGCCCTCGACGTAAACCTGGCGGCCCTTCGCCAGGTACTCGCCGCACTGCTCGGCCTGCTTGCCCCACACCTCCACGTCGTGCCACTCGGTCTCTTCCTTGCGCTGCCCGGACTGCTTGTCGGTCCAGCTGCGCGAGGTGGCGATGCGCAGGGTGGCGACCGCTTGCCCGCCCGCGGTGAAGCGCACCTCCGGATCCTTGCCGAGGTTACCGACCAAGATGACCTTGTTGACCATGGCGAAGCCCCTTTCTCTCTTTGTCGCCCGGTTCTCTGCGATGGCGATGGGGGCAATGTAGCGGCGCCCTCTGACAGGCCTCCAGGGAAAGGAGGCGCTGCCCGGTCTAGCCGCCGGTCCGGTCCGCCCGCTCGCCGGGGGCGGGGGCCACCTCCGAGGCGGGCCTCTCGGGGGTGCGGGTCCCCTCGTCGAGGTGCGGCGCGAGGGAGCGTGCGCAGGCGGCGAGCCCGGGGTCGGCGTCCGCTGCGGCCCGGGCCAGGGCGGCCCGGAACGGGTGGGGGGGCGCCGGGGCGGCGCCGATCCCACGCGCGAGCAGTGCGGTGGCCGCGTCCGACCCGGGTGACTTCGCCGCGCACAGCGCGCGCAGGACCTCGTCGGGCGCGTTCAGCGCCACCTCCTGCCAGAGGTCGGCGAAGGTGGAGGCGAGGCGCCCGTCCGAGGCGGCGGGCGCGGAGAGGTCGACGAGGCGAGCGAGCGCCTCCGGACGGCCCTCCGCCGCCAGGTCCCCCAGGGAGGTGAGCACCGGCAGGGGCGCGTCGGGCCCGGCCGCGAGAGCGGGCAGGAGCGCGAGGACCTTGGGGTCGGCGGAGAGGCTCTCGAGGAAGAGGCGCTCCAGGGTATCCGAGTCGGGGTCGGACAGGTGGAGGGCCTCGGCCGCGGCCATCCGCGCCAAGGGGTCCTCCTCGGTGGCGAGGGCGGTCCGCAGGAAGGGGACGTTGCGCTTGTCGCCCGAGCTTCCCAGCAGGCGGTAGGCGGCGAAGTGCGCCCGGGCGTCCTCGGAGGCGGCGAGGGGCGGGGCGGCCGGGGCGGCCGCGAGGGACGCCTCGCGACCGGGCTCGGCCGGCGGGCCGCCGGCCGCCGCGAGCGCGCCTCCCAGGGCGTCGACCGCGCGCACCGAGGCGTGCAGGCGCCCGGGGAAGTCGTTCACCAGGATGGAGAAGGCGAGGCGCTCGTGGGCGGCGGTCTCGACGTAGCCGGAGAGGCTCGTCACGTTGTCGAGGGTGCCGGTCTTGGCCCGCAGCCGCCCGTCGGTGCTCTCCATGCGGAAGCGGGTGGTGCCGTCGCGCCCGGCGATGGGGAGCGCCGCCAGGAACTCCGCCATGAGCGGGAAGCGCTGCCACATGGCGCGCAGGAGGGTGACGGTCTGGCGAGCGCTGAAGCGGTTGGCGTCGTTGAGCCCCGATCCGTTCTTCATCACGTAGGAGCCGCGCGGGATGCCGATCTCGGACAGGAAGTCCTCCACCGCCTCCACCCCCTTGGCCCAGCTGCCGGGGGGGCCCTTGCGCTCGGCGCCCAGGGTCTTCAGGATCTGCTCGGCCACGAAGTTGTTGGAGTGCTTCTCGAGGCGGCGGACGATCTCGCCGAGCGGCTCGGACTCGGCGACGGCGAGGAGCACCGCCCGGTCGGGCACCGAGGCGTGGCGCACCGTTCCGGCCACCTTGACCCCCCGCAGCTCCAGCAGCCGCTTGAGGGTGGCGCCGAAGTAGGCCGGCGGATCGTCGATCTTGCGGTACAGGATCTGGTCGCGGCTCGCGAGCGGCACGCGCCCTTCCAGGCTCACCCTCTGGCGGCCGTCCTCGAGCCGGGTGGAGGTCGCGGTGACGCGCCTCAGCGAGCCCGCCCGCACCGTGCGCGTGCGGTTCTCGAGCACGAGGTAGTCGCTGGCGGGCTCGAGCTCCACCCGCCCGCGGTCGCCCACCCGCTCGCCCGGGCCCACCTCCACCCCCACCACGTTCCAGTTGAGGGAGAGCGCGCCCACCGGGGCGAGGTAGGAGCGGTCGCCGCGCTCCTGGTCGTAGCCCGGCCCCTCGCGCTCGGCGTCGAAGAAGCCGTCGTCGACGACGAGGTCGCCCCTCACCGCCCGGACGCCCCGGTGGGCGATGTCGCCGGCGAGCGCCCACAGCCGCTCGGTGACGAGGGTGGGGTCGCCCCGGCCCCGCAGGTAGAGCGAGCGCACCGCCCCGCCCGCCGGGAGGGCGTCGGCGAGGACCTCGGTCGCGAAGCGGTACTCTGGCCCGAGGCGGGCCAGCGCGGCCGCGCTCGTGAAGAGCTTCACGTTCGAGGCCGGATTGAGGAGGGTGTCCGGGTCGCGCTCGTAGAGGGTCTCGCCGGACTCGAGGCTCTCGACGAGGATGCTGGTGCGCGCCTGTGCGAGCGGAGTCCGGTCCACGATCTCCTTCAGGGCGAGCGCCACCGCCGGACCGCGCTCCGGCGGGCGAGGGGCGCTTTCCGGCTCGGGGCGAGCGGGAGAGGCGAGCGCGGCGAGGAGGGCCGCGGCCGCCGGCCACATCATGCGAGGGGAGCGTGTCATGGGACGAGGTCCAGGGCCGCGTGCGGCGGCCCCGAGTATAGGGAACGAACCGCCGCGGCCCAAACCGCGGGCGGCGGGCCCGCGGTGCAGCCCTCCCGGGAGGGCCGGCGGACGCTCCGGATCGCCCGCTAGCGGCCCAGGGCCGAGGCGGCCCGGGCCACCGCCTCGCGCACCTGCAGCGCGTGAGCGAGGCGAGCCTCGACGCGCTCGACCATCTCGCGGCGCGCCGCCTCGACCTCGCTCGGGCCCATCCCGAGCGCGTTCCCCACGAGTCGGTCGAGCTCGACCTGGGCGGGCCGGGCCAGCATGGCCGGGAGGTCGGTCGTGACCCGGTCGCGCTCGAGGGCCCTGAAGCACGAGAGGAGCGGGCCCTCGAGCGCCCGGAGCGCGGGCACGGTAGGGAAGGGTGAGCCGGCGAGCACCCGGCAGTCGACGTCGGCGATGGCCTGCCGGCCGGTGAGCTGGCGCGCGGCGCGGTCGATCGCGAGCCTCACCGGGGTGGCGCCGAGCGCGGCCGCGACGAGCCACGGCTCGAGCCCCTCGCGCGGGAAGAGCGCGTGCCACTTCTTGTCCTCCCACAGCGCGGCCGCGTTCACGAAGGCGAAGGCGCGCGCGCCCACCTTGGCGGGGTAGAGGACCGGGGCCGGGGTGCGGCCGGGCGCGACCATCCACCAGGGGGAGCGCCCGGCGCAGGTTGGCCGGCTGGGCACGCCGGCCGAGGCCCCGCAGGCGAGGTAGGCGCGCACGCGCGCGCTCTCCTCGAGGGGCCGGAAGAGGCTGAAGCGGGGGGTGGCCACCGCGGGGGCCGCCGCCTCCTTGAGCGAGCTCAGGACCGGCCTCGCCGCCTCGGCCGGCAGGGAGATCTCGCCGCAGAGCGCGCTCTCGAAGCGCTCGGGGCCGAGGGGGAGGAGGTGGAAGAAGGCGTTGCAGCCGGTCTTCATCCCGAAGCGGATCTGGCAGGCGTCGCCCACCCGGGCGGTGCCGCGGCGGGCCGGGCCACCGTCGAGGAGCCGTAGCCGAGCGCTCCCGGCCCCGCGGGCGAGGCCCAGGATCTCGGAGGGGGTGAGCTCGGCGAGGGCCACCCCCGCCTCGGCGGCCGGGCGCCCGGGGTGTCCAGCGGACCAGACGGCGAGGCGGGTATCGACCGAGGCGGCGAAGCTCCCGGCCACCCGCGAGCGCAGCCGGTAGGCGAAGCCGCCCCGCGCCGCCGCCTCCTCGACGAGCGGGGCGGCCGAGCGCGAGGTGTCGAGCGCCCGCGGCCAGACGAGCGCGGCGTCGGGCGCGTGCCGGAGGGCGAGGGCGATGAAGTGGGCCGAGAGGTCGGCCTGGCGGGAGAGGCCGCTCCGCCGCGCCGCCTGGGCCTTCTGGGAGGGTGCCAGGGCCTCGTGGCGCAGGAAGGGCGGGTTCGACAGGACGAGCTCGGCCTCGGGCCAGCCCAGGAAGAGCGCGTCGCCGCGCTCCACCGCCGAGCGGGCCCCGAGGAGCGCGAGGCGCGCCTCGGCGGCGCCGGCGGCGAGTTCCGAGACGTCGATCCCGAAGAGCGAGGGCTCGGCGCCGAGGCGGCGCAGGACTCCGAGTGCCGCCACGAGCAGCGCCCCGGCGCCGCAGGCGGGGTCGAGCACGCTCACCCCGGCGAGCGCGCGCG
>DATJVF010000488.1:0-6373 GCA_035501995.1 Anaeromyxobacteraceae bacterium | reverse complement strand
AGAACCCCTTCGTCGCGCACCAGCCACAGGTGCGGGGCTCCCAGCGCGGGCGCTGAAGCTCCGGGGCCGCGCCGGGCCCGGCCCTACCCGCCTCCGCTCCCCCCGGGCCGGGGTCCCTCGCCGCGGAGCCTCGAGAGCGCTTCGCCGAGCTCGAGCTGCCGGCGCCAGCTGCCGTAGGCCCGCCCACGGGACCCGAGGCGGTCGAGGAGCGCGCGGGTGGCCGGGTCCACCTGGCCGGGGGCCCGGTCGCGCAGGGGGGTGCCGGGCAAGGGCAGGAAGGCGTGGGCGTGGATGCGGGCGCCGCGCTGGGCGAGCTCCGCCATGAGCCGCCTCGTGGCGGCGAGGTCCTCGGCCGTCTCGCCGGGTAGCCCGACGATGAAGTCCACCGCCACCCGGAATCCTGCAGCGCTGGCGAGCCGTACCGCGCGCACCACCTCCGAGGTCCCGTGGCCGCGCTTCATCTCGGCGAGCAGCCTCTCGGAGCCGGACTGGGCGCCGAGGAGGAGCTCGCGGTTGTCGACGAAGCGCCGGAGCAGGCGGAGCGCCGCGGGCGAGACGTGCTCGGGCCGCAGCTCGGAGGGGAAGCTCCCGAGGAACAGGCGTCCGTCCCCTCCGAGCTCCTCGCGCAGGGCGGCGAGCAGCTCCTCGACCGCCTCGAGCCTCACCTCGCCGCCCTCGGCGCCGTAGGAGAGCGCGCTCGGGGTGAGCAGGCGCAGGTCGCGGTGGCCGAGGGACCTCGCGAAGCGCGCGAAGGCGCGCGCCGAGGCGACCGAGCGGTGGCGGAAGCGGCGGCGGTGCAGGAAGGGCGTCTGGCAGAACCGGCAGCCCCAGGCGCAGCCTCGGGTCACCTCCAGCCAGAGCGCCTTCACGAGCCGGCGCGAGAACCCCGGGTGGTCGTCGAGCCGCACCGGCTCCGGCCGGCCGGAGGTCGCGAGACCGGCCCGGCTTCCCCAGGCGAGGCCGGCCACCCCCCGCGGATCGCCGCCGGCGGCGAGCTTCTCGAGCACGCCCACCAGGGTCCGCTCCCCCTCGCCGCGAGCCACGAGGTCGAACCCCAGCGCCAGGGTTCCGGCGGGATCGGCGGTGGCGTGGGCACCGCCCGCCAGGTTCACCACCCGGGCCGGCATCCCGCTCCGCGCCCGGGCGAGCTCCTCCCTCACCTCGGCCACCTCGGGGGAGAGGAACGACCAGGCCACCACCACCTCCTGGCCGCCGCCGGCCGCCTGCCGGGCCGCCGAGGCCACGGCCTCCACCCCGCGCGCGAGCGCGAGATCGACCCGGGCCCCCACTGGGCTCCCCTCGACCGCACCCGCCAGGGCGACGAGCGCCGCCCGTCCGGTCGGCCGATCGGCCAGGATGAGGGACAGGCGAGCCGGCACGCGGCGAGCTTGCCACGCCGTCCGTACCCGGGGAAGGCCGCGCCAGCGCGGCCGGCGCTCTCACCCGGAGGGCGCGGCCGCCCGGGCCGGCGCCGCCTCCGGGCGGCGCGCCAGCCGGATCATCACGAGGAGCACGGCGATGCCGGCCAGGGTGAGGAGCGCGTCGGCCGCCTCCGAGCCGCGCGCCCCGGCGCGCCGAAAAAGGGAGGCGTACCCGTCGAGCGCGGTGACGTAGGAGCCGGCCAGGTTCGCGACGGCGATGAAGAAGGTGTACTTGGTGGCGGCCGCCACGCTCTTGCCGACGAGCTCGAGGACGAAGGCGGCCAGCGCCGCGAAGGCGATGCCGTTGGTGAAGTTGTAGGAGAGCGTGCCCCAGGTGAAGGTCTCGGGCGAGAGGGGCGCGAAGAGCATGGCCACCGCGCTCGCGGCGGTGAGCCCGCCCGAGACGGCATAGGCGAGGCGCCGGTTCATGCGGTCGGCCAGCCATCCGCCCACGAAGGACCCGGCGGCGCCCACCACCCCGCCCCACAGCCCGTTCACGAAGGCCACCCGGCTCTCGCTCGCCCCGTACTCGGGGCCGAACGCTGAGAAGAGGTTGGTGAGCGCGCCCGCCCCCACCGGCACCGCGCAGATGACGACCCCCGTCCAGCCGTCACGGCTCCTCACCGTCGTCCAGAGGTCGCGGCCGATGGCGGAGAGGCTCGCCCGCACCTCGCGCGCGCCGATGGCCCTCGCCCCCTCCGGGCCGCCCCTCGGCTCGTCGATGGCCAGGGCGGCGAGGGCGCTCGCGATCGAGACCGCCGCCAGGGCGAGCCCGGCGAGCGGCACCGAGGTGCGGCCGGCGACCCACAGCGCGAGCGCCCCCAGGACGCCGGTGCCGCCGACGTTGCCCGCCATGCGCCAGGCGGCCGCGCTCCCCCTGTGCCCCTCGGCGGTGGTGACCGCCATGAGCCCGTCGGCGGCCGCGCAGGAGGTGGTGGCGAAGACGTTGGCGCACAGGGCCAGGGCGGTGAAGGCGCCCAGGTGATGTTCGGGGGCGGGGAGCAAGGAGAGGACGGCGAGGCAGAGCCCGGCGAGGAGGGTGGTGAGGACGAACCAGCGAAGGCGGCGTCCCCCCACGTCGAGCAGGGGCGCCCACAGGAACTTGAAGGCGTGGGGGGCGAGGCTCGTCCCCGACATGGCCCCGATGGCGGCCAGCGAGACTCCCCGGGTGACGAGCCAGAAGGGCGCGGCGATGGTGACGTAGCCCACCGCGGCGGCGAAGGGCAGGTTGGTGAACCCGAAGACGGGCGGGGGGGTGGGCCGCGGGGAGGTCACACGGCGCACCCTACCTCGGGCTTTTCGCGGCCTCTACTTCCCGCCGCGCCCCTCGAGCCACTTTCCCACCGCCGGCTCGGCGCGCTCCCACAGCGCCACGTCCTGCCGCATGCGCTCGAGCGTCTGGGCGATGGCCTGCCGGGCGGCCGGGAGCGGATGGGCCACGAAGAAGGCGGCCGCCGCGTCGAGGTGGCGCCGCTCGGGGAGCTGGCCCAGGGCCTCCACCAGGCGCCTGAGGAGCATGGGCGCTCCCCCGAGCCGCTTCTCCACCGCGGCCCAGCGGGCGCGTAGGGCGTCGAAGAAGGGGTCGCGGGCGGCCCGGTTGGAGAGCAATCCGGCCATAAAGGAGGTGAGGTCCTGGAGCTGGACCTCCTCGCCGAAGGCCATCGCCTGGGCGCGCGCGGCCAGCGCCGGGTCCTCGAAGAGGGCGAGGCCGAGGAGGTAGCGGCGGCGGAAGGCCGGGTCGGTCTCGAGGGCGAAGCGGGACCGCAGGGTCTCGAAGCGACGGTCGTCGCCCGAACGAGCGGCCATGGCCACCGCGGCCTCGTGGAGGTTCACCTCCAGGGCCTCGCGCTCGCCGGCGAGGTAGCGGTCGACCCGCGCCGCGCAATCGGCCACCGTCCCGGGCTCGCGGGCCACGAGCCCGAGCGCCCTCACCAGCGCCGCCCGGCGCAGGCGCTCGGCGTGGCCTTCGCCCGCCCTGGCGTCGAGCCCGACCGACCGGAGCGCCGGCCCGAACAGCCGCGCCACGAAGGCCTGCAGCCGGGCGCGCCGCGCCGGGTCGAGGAGGCGGGCCTCGATGGCGGCCAGGCGACCGACGAGCTCGTCGAGGACCGCGTAGTCCTCCTCCTCGCCGAAGGCGGCGGCGAGGTCGAGGAAGGCGCCGACCTCGCGCGACCCGGCCCGCACGAGCGCCCACTCGTCGCCGAGCAGCTCGACCCGCTCGGCGGGCGCGAGGCGGCGCAGGTGTCGCCTCAGGTCCTCGAGGCCGGCCGCGTCGTAGGCCACCCGGTAGAACCCGGTCGAGCCGGCGTTCGCGCACAGGAAGGCCACCCCGCCCACGGCGGAGAGGGTGGTCTCGCCGTGCGCGCCGGAGAGGAGGTAGCGTTCCTCTTTCGGGCCCTGGTCGTCCTCGTAGCGGAGGACGAGGGGCACCGGCCACGGTTCGGCCGCCTCGTTCGCCGCGCTGGGGTCGGAGAAGAAGCGGCGCTGGGAGAAGCGCACCCGCGATCCCTCGCGGCGCACCTCCACCAAGGGGTGACCCGGGCGGCGGATCCAGGCGTTGGCGAGCGCGACGACCGGCTGGCGGGAGCTCTCGGCGAGCGCGCCCCACAGGTCGTCGGCCACCGCGTTCCCCCGGGCGTGACGCCGCAGGTAGAGGCGGATGCCGTCGCGGAAGGCGCTCTCGGTGAGGTAGCCCTCGATCATGCGCAGGACCGCCCCTCCCTTCTCGTAGGTGATGAGGTCGAAGCTCTCCGTCATCTCCTCCGGGTTCTTCACCTCGGCGTGGATGGGGTGCGTCGAGCGCAGGGCGTCGAGGTGGAGCGCCGCCGCCTTGCCGGCGTCGAAGTCCAGCCAGACCCGCCAGTCCGGACGGTACCCGTCGACGATCTTGTAGGCCATCCAGGTGGCGAACGCCTCGTTGAGCCACAGGTCGTCCCACCAGTGCATGGTGACGAAGTTGCCGAACCACTGGTGGGCGAGCTCGTGGGTCACCACCTCGGCCACCCGCTTCTTCACCCCCAGCGAGGCCGTCTCGGGCTCGAGGAGCAGGGCCAGCTCGCGGAAGGTGATGAGCCCGGCGTTCTCCATCGCCCCGGCCTCGAACTCCGGGATCCCGACCTGGTCGAGCTTGTGGAAGGCGTACGGCAGGCCGAAGTAGTCCTCGAGCCTCGGCAGCACCGCCACCGCCACCTCCTGGGCGAAGGCGGTCAGGCCCACCTTCTCCCTCACCGCCCAGGTGCGCACCGGCACCCCGCGCACGGTGACCGCCTCGCAGGCCGCGAGCGGGCCGCACACGACGGCCACGAGGTAGCTCGGGAGGGGGGGCGTCTCCCGGAAGGTCATCCGCTGCCGGCCGCCCTCCTTCGCCACCTCGGCGGGGGCGCCGTTCGAGAGCAGCGCCAGGTCGGCCGGGGCCTCCACGGTGAGCGCCCAGGTGGCCTTGAAGGCCGGCTCGTCGAAGCAGGGGAAGACCCGCCGCGCATCGGCCGCCTCGAACTGGGTCGCCGCCACGCCGCCGGCGTCGTAGAGACCGCGCAGGCCATCGCTCATCCGCCCGGAGAAGGCCATCTCGAGCTCGGCCTTCCCGCTCGGGGCCGGGGCGTCGAGGAGCAACCGGACCGTTTCGCTCGCCGGCGCCGGGACGACGCGGGAGACCGCCCGCTCGCCCCCCGCCGCCTTGAGGACCGCTCTCGTCACCTCGAGCCCGGCGGCGTGGAGGACGATCTCTTCGGCCGGGCGGTCGAGCTCCAGGCTCACCCGGATCTGGCCCTCGAAGCGGCGGCCCGAGAGGTCGAGGCCGAGGGTGGCCTCGTAGCGGGTCGGTCGCGGGCTCTGCGGCAGACGGTAGTTGCGGTCCTCGGTGGGGTGCGCCACGGCCAAGTGCCCTCCTTTTCTCTCGCCCTGCCGCTCTCGGCGGCGCGCCTCGGGTCGGGGGCCGGGAAGACGGACGCCGCCTGGCCCGCGAGCCCCGCCGGACCGCGAGGGGTCAGGGTCCCCTCGCCCGGTGAGGCCGACTCGCCCATCCCGCTCCGCGAGGTGGCCGGGAGCCTAGCGGACGAGACCGCGCCGGGACAGGCCCCCGACGGACACGCCTCGGGCGCGAGGAGGCGAGGCCTTTCCTCTAGGGCCGAGCGAGGAACTGCACGCTGAACCAGGCCCGCTCGTCGGTCCAGCTGCGCTCGAGGCGCCAGCCGGCTAGGGCGGCCAGGGCGGCGAACTCGTCCGGACCGTACTTGTAGGACGACTCGGTCCAGATGGTCTCGCCGGCCTCGAAGGGGAAGGTCTGCCGCCCCACCCGCACGCTCTGGCGCACCGTCGAGACGAGGTGCATCTCCATCCGGCCGTGGTGGGGCTCGAAGGCCGCCAGGTGGCGGAAGCGCTCGAGCCTGAAGTCGGCCCCGAGCTCGCGGTTCGCCCGGACGAGCAGGTTCTCGTTGAAGGCGGCGGTGACCCCGCGGGCGTCGTCGTAGGCCGCCTCGAGGGCCTGGCGGCTCTTCAGGAGGTCGACGCCCACGAGGAGCCCGCCCCCCGGGCCGCACTGCTCTGCGATCTGGTCGAGGAGCTCGAGGACCTGCGGCCGGTGCAGGTTGCCGATGGTGGAGCCCGGGAAGTAGACCACCCGCCGCCGCGACGCGGCGGCCCTGGCCGGGAGCGCGAGCGGCCGGGTGAAGTCCCTGCACTGGGGAAGGATCTGGAGGTCCGGGAACGACCGGGCGAGCCGGGCGGTGGCCTCGGCGAGGGCGGTCGCCGAGATGTCGACCGGCACGTAGGCCCACGGGGTGGCGAGGTGCGCGAGGAGCAGGCGGGTCTTGAGGCTCGAGCCGGAGCCGTACTCGATGAGGGTCGCGCCCGGGCCGATGAGCGCCGCCATGCCGCGCACGTGCTGCTCCATGATCGCGAGCTCGGTGCGGGTCGGGTAGTACTCGGCGAGGTCGCAGATGCGCTCGAAGAGC
>DATJVF010000487.1:0-9495 GCA_035501995.1 Anaeromyxobacteraceae bacterium | reverse complement strand
TGCTCGGCCACCGCGTCGCGGGCGATGCTCATGCCGGTCATGGCCTGCAGGCGCTCGCCGAGGGTCATGCCGTCGAGGACCGGGAACGGCAACCGCAAGAGATGCTGCAGGAGCCCGCGCTCGGCCGAGATGGAGATGCGGGTGGCGAGGAAGAGGAGCACGCGCTCCCTTAGCCAGCCCAGCCAGCCCTGGAAGGCCGCCACCAGGGCGACGCCGGCCGCCACCACCCGCAGGGTCGAGCGGGCCCGATCGGGCAGGGCGGTGTTCATGACCGCCCCGGTGAGCTCGGGGACCACCAGCCCGAGCGCCTGCAAGAGGAGGCTCCCCAGGGCGAGCAGCACGAGCGCCTTGTGCTCCTTGAAGAGGAGGGTCCGCAGGCGGGCGAAGAGACCTGGGCCCTCGGGCAGGGCGGCCGAGAGGTCGAGCGCGTAGCCCGAGAGCGACGGCACGAGCTCGGCCACCGTCACCGCCCGCGACCCGTCCGGCCCCTCGATGCGCAGGGCGTCCCGGGAGCGATCCTCCAGCACCACCCAGGTCCCGTCCTTGAGCTGCAGGAGCGTGGGGACGTCGAGGTAGACGAGATCGTCGGCGGTGACCAGGGCCGCCCGGGCCTGGATCCCGGCATGCTCGAGGGGCTCGGCCAGGGCCTCGGCGGAGCCGGGCAGGTCGTACACCTCCCGGAAGGCCTGCAGCCCGCCGTCGTAGCCGTGGCGGCGGAGGAGCCGCCAGGCCGCCTCGACCGGGTCGAACCCGAGCACGGCCATCCGGGGCTCGGCCGCGAGCTCAGGCACGGGCGGGCTCCCTCGCCCGGACGAGCGACCGGAAGAGGCCCTCCTGCCTGGAGAGCTCGTCGAAGGTCCCCTCCTGCTCGATGCGGCCGTCCTTGAGGACCAGGATCCGGTCGGCGTCCCTCACGGTGGCGAGGCGGTGGGCGATGAGGATCCGCGTGCAACCGAGGCGGGCCAGGTTCTCGTGCACCTCGTTCTCGGTCTCGAGATCGAGGGCACTCGTCGCCTCGTCGAGCAGGAGCACCGCCGGCTGGCGGACCAGCGCGCGGGCCAGGTTGAGCCGCTGGCGCTGCCCGCCCGAGAGGAGGTTGCCGTTGTCTCCCACCCGGCTGAAGAAGCCGTCGGGCAGGGCGTCGATGGCCTCCTCGATGCAGGCCAGCTTGGCGGCGGTCCGCAGGCGCTCGAGCGGGACCTCCTCGTCCCTGAGGGTGAGGTTGGCGTGGACGGTGTCGTCGAAGAGGAAGGTCTCCTGCAGGACCACCCCCATCTGGCCGCGGACCTCGCCGAGGTCGAGCTCGCGCAGGTCCTGACCGTCGAAGGCGATCCGGCCGCTCGAGGGCAGGTGGAGGCCGAGGAGCAGGCGGGCCAGGGTGGACTTGCCGGCGCCCGAGGGCCCCACGATGGCCACCTTCTCCCCAGCGCGGATGCTCACCGACACCTCGCGCAGGATGGGCGGCTCGGTGGGCGCGTAACCGAAGGTGACCCCGCTGAGCTCGATCTCGCCGCGCAGGCGTCCGGGCTTCACCCGGCCAGAGGGCTCGCGCGGCGTCTGCAGCACGTCGTCAAGGCGCTCGAGGTGGTTGCCGAGCAGCTGCAGCTGGCTGACCGTCTCGAGCAGGGACTGCAGGGGGGTCATGAACAGGCTCTGCAGCGCCAGGAAGGAGGCGAAGGTGCCGAGGGTCATCCGCTGGTCGATCACCCGCTCGCCGCCGACCAGGAAGACGAGGGCGGTGCCGAGGCCCTGCAGGAACACGGTGAGGTGGCGCGAGATCATGTCCAGGCGCCGCCGGTCGACCGCGCTGTTGACCCGTGCGGTCATGCGGTGGGCCCAGCGCTGGACCATCCGGCTCCCGGCGTCGCTGGCCTTGGTGGTCTCGAGACCGCTCACCGCCTCGAGGAGGGCCCCGAACTCCCGGCCCGAGGCGGTGAGCTCGGCGGCCATGGCGAGCTGGTTGCGCTCGCGGAAGGCGAGGAGCACCGCCACCCGCAGGGCCGCGAAGGCCAGGATGACGAGCCCGAGCTCCAGGTCGAACACCAGCATGAGCCCGGCGTAGCTCACGAGCAGGAAGGCGTCGAGGAGGGCCGAGACGGCCTGGTTGCTGAGCAGGTTCTGGAGGGTGGCGTTGCTCTCGACCCGCTGCACGAGGTCGCCGGCCTCGCGCTGCAGGAAGAACCCGAGGGGCAGGCGCAAGAGGTGGTCGAGGAAGCGACTCATGAGGGAGAGGTCGAGGGTGCTGCGCAGGCCCTGCACCACGTAGCTGCGCACCAGGGTGAGCAGGGCCTTGGTGGCCACCGCCGCACCGAGCGCCGCCGCGAGCCCGGTGAGCCAGGCGCGTTGCTGCGGGACGATGACCGCGTCGACCAGGATCTGGGTGGCCACCGGGAAGAGCAACCCGACCACCTGGAGCCCCAGCGAGGCGAGCAGGATCTGGCCGAGGCTCGGCAGCGAGCGGCGGAAGATCTCCCGGTACTTGGCGAGGCTCGGGCGCCGGCGCGGCCTCTTCTTGAACGCTGGCGAGGGCCCGAGCACCAGCGCCACGCCGGTGAAGTGGCGGCCGACCTCATCGCGCCCCATGACCCGCCGCCCCGAGGCCGGGTCGACGAGCCTCATCCGGGCCCGTTCCACCCGCTCGAGGACCAGGAAGTGCTCGAAGTCCCAGTGCAGGACGGCCGGGAGGGGGAGATCGCCGAGCCCGTCGACCTCCAGGCGCACCCCCTGGGCCTCGAGCCCGTAGCCGCGGGCCGCCCGGACGAGGGCCAGGGCGTCGGCGCCGTTGCGGCTGACGCCGCAGGCCTGCCGCACCTCGGCGAGCGGCGCATGGTGGCCGTGCCAGGCCAGGATCATGGTGAGGCAGGCCGCCCCGCACTCGGTCGTCTCGATCTGCGGGACGAACCGCACCCGTCGTGCCATCAGTGCAGCCACCTCTTGAGCGGGCTCAGGGCGAGCGTGATGAGCCTCTGGCGCCGGAGGGTGAAGCGGGCATCGAGGAGTGCACCGGTCCTGAGCTTCACGCCGGCCGCGTCGGCGGCCCGAGCGTCGGTGATGGTCAGCTCCACTTTGTAGCTCGGCGCCACGAGCTTCTGGCCCTCGCCGAACGCCTCGCTCACCTCGGACGGCGAGGCGAGGTCGTCGCTGATGCGGACCACCCGGGCCTTGAGGGTGCCGTACTCGGCATGCGGCAGCTGGTCGAGCTCGAGCCGCACCTCGTCGCCCGGCTTGGCGAAGGCGCGGTCCTTCTCGGCGAGGAAGCACACCACCCGCAGCCCGGCCGTGGTGGGCACGATCTCGCCCACCGCCTGCCCGGCCTGGACCACCTCGCCCACCTTGACGAGCAGGCGCTCCACCGTGCCCGCCTCGGGGGCGAGGACCACGTTCTGCCGCATCACCAGCGAGAGGGCGTCGCGTTTGTTCTGGGCGGCGTTCACCACCTGCTGGCGCTGCCACAGCTCGTCCTGCCGCCGGGCCTCCAGCGAGGCGAGCTCCTGCTTGGTCTGGTCGAGGGAGCTCTCGGCGCCGGCGAGCTGCCGCCCGGCCTGGGCCAGGTTCTCGCGGGTATCGGCGACGGCGAGCTCGCTCACGAGCCCCTTGCGGAGGAGCTCCTCGTCGGCCTTCACGTGGCGCTCCTGCAGCGCGACCGAGTTGGTGAGGCTCTCGATCTCCTCGCCGAGCCTCCTCTCCCGGGACTTGAGGCTCTCCACCTGCTCGGCGTAGTGCTGATCCGCCTGCCCGGCGGCGCTCGCGAAGCGCGTCCTCACCGCCGCGAGCTCGCGGTCCGCCTCGAGGAGCTGGGCCTGCGCGGCCGCGGACTCGATGCGCAGCACGGTGGCCCCGGACTTCACCTCGTCGCCGGAGCGGGCGTCCACCTCGACCACCGTCCCGGTCGACTGGCTGGTGAGCACCCGCACGCCGGTCGCCGGCCGCAGGACGCCGCGCGCCCGCCCGGTCACCTCCACCTCGCCCACGAAGGAGACCACGAGCGCGGTGGCGACGCCGCACACGGCGACCCACAGCAGCGCCCAGGTCCAGGGGGGGGAGACGCGGACCACCCCCCGCCCCTCCTCGGACGACAGGCGGTGCCTCAGGGCCTCGGCCCTGAAGAGACCCCGCCCCTCCTCGGGGGCCGAGGGCGCGGACGCAGCGACCGGGTGCGTCTCGGCCTTGGCCTCGACGATCTGTGCGCTCGCCCTCGTCCGAGGCGACCCCGAGGCGGAGGAGCGGACCTCGCCGCTCGCCTCCTCGCCGGCTGCCTCGGGCTCTCGGTGGGCCAAGGGGCGCGCCGGCGGCAAGGGCTCGGGCGGGGCCGGAGGCCGCACCACCGCGCCCCTCGGGGGCTGCGGCTCCGCCCGCGGGGCGGGCTCGGCGGTCTCGGGGTCCTCCGCCCGCGAGGCGCTGCGCAGGGCAGCGATGAAGGCCGCCCTCCGCCGAGCGCGAACGCTCTCGGAGGCGGGCTTCGGGCCAAGACCTCCTGTCCCTGTCCGCGCCATGGGCGACCACCCTTCTTTATGCCGGTGGACCTGAGGCCCCCTCTGATCTGACCGTGCCCCTTTGGGGAGGCCGGGCCCCGGGTGCGGGGCGCGCGGTCGAATCGTCTCGCGTCGGCATGGGAGAAGGAGACGGGAGCGGCACGGGTCACCTGAGGAAGAAGTACACCACCGCCGCGAACGCCATCAGGGCCGCGCCCGCCGCCACGTACAGGGGGAGGAGGGCTCGCGCCGCCCTGGGCTCGGCCCGCCCGGGCTCGGCCGCCCTCGCGGTGGTGGCGAGCCGATGGCGCGGCCGCGCGGCGTGAGCGGGTTGGCCCTCGTCGAGGAGCTCGCGGATCTCGAGGAGCTCGGCGAGCCAGGCGTGCCCGTCCTTGGGACGGGCCGTCGGGTTCGGCGACAGGCCGCGCCTGAGGAGCACGCCCAGCGAGGGCGGCAGCTTGCGCGGGTTGAGATGGGGCCGCGCTCCCTCCTCGAGCACGGCGCTCCAGTCCTCGGTCACCCGATAGGGGAGCTCCCCGGTGACGGACTCGGCCAGGGTGGCCGCCGCGCCGAACACGTCGGTGCGGGCGTCCTGAGCGCCGAGCCTCCACTGCTCGGGCGCCATGTAGGCCGGCGTGCCCACCGCGTTGCGCGCGCCCGCCCCGCAGACGAGGGCGATGCCGAAGTCGAGGACCTTCACGTGTCCGTCCTTGCACAGGAAGACGTTGGCGGGCTTGAGGTCGCGGTGGACGACGCCCGCGGCGTGCGCGTGGTCGAGGGCCCAGGCCATCTCGATCGCCACCTCGAGGGCGTCGGTGAGGGCGAGGCGGCTGCGGTGCATCCGGTCGCGCAGGCTCTCGCCGTGCAGGAGCTCCATGATGAGGTAGGGGCCGCTCTCGCAGGTCCCCGCGTCGTGGAGGCTCACGATGTTGGGGTGGTTGAGCTGGGCCGCCGCCTCGGCCTCCCGCTGCAGGAGCTCCTGGCGGAACATGACCTGGGACTCCCGCCCGGGCTTGACGGCCTTGAACGCCACCAGCCGACCGAGCTTCTGGTCTCGCGCCTCGAAGACGATCCCGAAGCTGCCCCGGCCCACCTCGCGGATGAGCTCGAATCGCCCGATGACGGCCCCGGGGACGAGGACCCGCCGCCAGGCTAGCTCGAAGTCGTCCGTCGGGGCCGCGGCGAGCCTCTTCATCATGGCGGTGATCCCGCCCGGGGCGAGCAGAGGCTCCGGATGGGGGCGTGCAGCGGACGCGCGGACTCTCGGCCCGGCCGACCCGGCGGCCTCGACGGGCGGCCCGGCACCCTCCTGCAGGGCGAAGGTGAACCGGAGGGAGCCGACGGTCACCTCCGAATCATGCCCGAGGGCCGCGGCCGAGCGCGGCGCGACCGGGACGCCGTCGAGGAGGCTGCCGTTCGTCGATCCGAGGTCGCTGTAGCGGGCGCCGCGCTCGTCGAAGGCCACGAAGCCGTGCCAGGCCGAGACGAACCGTCGCGGCAGGCACAGGTCGTTGTGGGCGCTCCTCCCGATGCGGACGGGCGAGCGGTCGAAGACGTGCTCTTCCGCCGTTCCGGTCTCAGTGTCCTCGACGCGAACGATGATCGATCTCACGAGCGATCCACACCGGAGCAGCCGCGTCCGAGAGAGGGATCGGGAGCTGAGGGGCCGACGGTCACCGCGATCCCCAATTGAGTCAGTGCCAGCCCTCCTCCTGGGCCTTCTTCACCATTTCGGCGAGCCGTTTCTTGAGCCGCTCGAAGCGCTTCATGAGGGTGAGAGCCTGGACGGGCTCGCCGCCGGCCGAGAGGATCTCGGCGATCTCCTCCCAGGAGAACTCTCGGTCCAGGCGGAGCGCCAGGAGGGTCTGGTCCTCGGGGGCCAGGGTTTGGCGCAGCTTGTCGAGCTCGTCCTTCTGGCGCGCCACCCGGACCACGGTCTTCGTCCGGATCTCCTCGGCGAGCCGCGAGGCCTCGCCGGTGGCGAACCGGCGCTTGTGGCGATGCCAGGCGTCGTTGCGCAGGGAGAGCGCGGAGTTCCAGGCCACCCGGAAGGCCCAGGTGCGCAGGGAGGAGTGGCCCCGGAAGCTCGGCAGGCCCTTCCAGAGGTTCTCGGCGAACTGCGAGAAGGCGTCGGCAGCGTCCTCCTCGTCGCGCAGCGCCGAGCGCAGGAAGCGGAGGATCTCGGGGCCGAGGGCGCGCAGGACCTCGGTGGCGCCTGCGGAGGCGTCGCCCTTCTCGACGAGGCGCTCGACGCGCGCCTGCAAGGAGGGGCCCCCGGGGCCCCCGTTGGCGAGCTTGTCGGTGTCCTGCATGGCGAGGCTCCCTCTCGGCCGTCGACGCGCGCGGCCGCTCGCGCCCCCCGGGGTGTCAATTAAGGGTCCGGCGCGGGTTCCGCATCCTCGATCATCCTCATGGCGGCGGTCACGCTGCGGTGCATGCGGTTGAAGGCGGCAGCCAGCACCGAGATCTCGTCGTGGCCGCGCACGAGGAGCTCCGGGACGTCGAGCTGCCCCTTGCTGATCTCGTCGGCGCGCTCGGCGAACCGGCTCACCGGCCGGATGACCGTGAAGAACAGCACGACGTCGAGGACGGAGAGGGTCACGAACCCCACCACGCCGAGGGACACGAGGAGGTGGTAGAGGGCCCGGCGGGCCATCCGCACCGGCAGCGAGACCGGGACGGAGACGATCTGGGCGGCGACGATGTCGCCCTCCTTCCAGCCGTAGCCGTTGGCGGTCCCGTAGCGCTTCACCATCTCGGCCGGGGCCGCCTCGGGGGAGGAGTGGCACTCCAGGCAGGCCTTGGGGGCGTGCATGGGCCTCGCCAGGAACAGCGAACGGCCGAGGGGCGTGTCGCGCTCGCCGTCGAAGGCCTTCATCTCGGGGTGGTTGTTGAAGGCCTTGATGACGTCCTCCTCCCAGGCCACCGCGCGGTCGCGCGGGTTGGTCGGGTTCTGGGCCGCCTCCTTGTAGAAGTAGTCGGGGTAGTCCTTGCGCAGCTGGGCGAACAGCTCGGTGGCCGCGAAGGCGGGCACGGTCTGCGGGCGAAACACCCGCTGGCCGACGAGGCCGCGCCGCGCGCAGAGCTCGCGGAAGACCGCCTGGGCCTGGTCCTCGGTCTGGGTGCGCTGGGCCATGGACTCGGTGATGGCGGGCTTCACCTGCTCGATGGTGTAGCTGCGCATGGCGAGGGCGGTCTCCATCATGAGCTGCGCGTTGTAGAGCACCTGCTCGCGGGCGCTGCGCTCGAGGACGATCGAGAGGAGGTAAGCGGCTGCTCCCAGGCCGGCGCCGAACACCAAGACGAAGATGAGGCTGAACTTGGCGAGCAGTTTCATGAGCGCTCCCGGGGCGAGGCCTTACCTCGACGCGGCAGCGCCGAGCGAGCCTGTGCCGCATCGATCCGTACAGGGCTGTCGAAACACCTGAGGCCGGGGCGTGACCGGAATCGCCCACCAAGGGCCTCGCCCGGCTGGGCGAGCGCGCCGCGAACCTCGGCGGGCCACCTACCGATCCGTCGAGCTTTGGGCCGCCAGCGGGCGCTCGCCTTCGTTCGCTCGCCTTCGATCGCTCGCCAGGGCCTGCGCGCCTTCCGTCCACCGCCCGGCCACCCCTCCCCCGTTGGGGCCCGACGGGACGCCCGCCTGGGTCTCACGGCCGAGCGGCGTCAGGTCGGCCCGCGGGCCCTGTCAGAAGGGCAGGAGGCAGGACATGCGCGGCGTCATCACCGGCAGGGACGTCATTCGGCACTCGTTCACGATCGTCAGGCTCTTCGGAGCGCGGTGCTACCTGCGCTGCCTGCGCGCGGCCCTGAGCCCCACCCCGAGCACCTTCCTCGAGGTGGTCTATCGGCCGAGCTAAGCGAGCCCCGACCCTGCGGGCTCCGCAGAACCCGCCGTCCTGCCTCGTCCGCCTTAAGCTCTGGCCCTAGGACCACGCCCTCGCCCACCACGAGAGGGGCGTGCGGGTCGCGACCCTCTTATGTTCACGGGGATGTCGACCTGCCCGTCCTGCAGTGTGGAGGCTCTCCCTGGGCTCTCCTTCTGCGGGTCCTGCGGAACGCGGCTCGCGGCCGAACCCGGGGCTGAGCCGCGGAGCGACTCCCTGGTGGGCCGGACGATCAACGGCACCTACTTCATCGAACGGCTCATCGGCAGCGGCGGGATGGGCCACGTCTACAAGGCCCTCCACACGAAGCTCGAGTGCCCGGTGGCCCTCAAGATCGTCCGGCGGGAGCTCCTCTCGAGCTCGGCGATGGCGCTCCGCTTCCAGCGCGAGGCGCGCGCCGCCTCGCGGCTCCGTCACCCCAACGTGGTCGGGGTGACCGACTTCGGCGAGGCCGAGGACGGTACGCCCTTCATGGTCATGGAGTACGTGACCGGCGAGAACCTCTCCCGCCTCATCGCCCGCGAGGCCCCGCTCAAGGAGGCCCGCGTGGCCCACATCGGCGGGCAGATCCTCTCGGCGCTGGCCCTCGCCCATGCGAACGGCATCCTGCACCGGGACCTCAAGCCCGAGAACATCATGATCGAGTCGCGCCGCGACCTCCCCGACTCGGTCAAGGTCCTCGACTTCGGCATCGCCAAGCTGCTCGCCACCGACGAGGTCACCGAGACCCTCACCCAGGTGGGCGTCGTCTGCGGGACCCCCGGCTACACGAGCCCGGAGCAGCTCCGCGGCGAGGAGCTCGATCCGCGGAGCGACCTCTTCGCGGTGGGGGTGGTGCTGTACGAGATGCTGACGCGCAGGCTCCCCTTCGGCGTGGAGCGGCCCATGGAGCTCTTGCACCGGCAGCTCTCCGAGCGCGTCGTGCCGCCGAGCGCGCACCGGAAGACGCCCATCGCCCCCGCCTTCGAGGAGGTGGTGCTGAGGGCCCTCTCGCCCTCGCGGAGCGGCCGTCCCGAGAGCGCCGAGGCCATGCGGGCGCGGATGGTCGGTCTCGCCGGCGACCTCGCGGCGCGCAGGGCCGCCCCGCCAGGCGGGCCGACCAAGACGGCCTTCCTCGGGCCGCCGGAGACCGGGGG
>DATJVF010000486.1:0-9222 GCA_035501995.1 Anaeromyxobacteraceae bacterium | reverse complement strand
CATCTCGTCCTCGATGTTGACCTGCGCGCGCTGCCCGTCCCCGGGCGGCGGTGCTGCGGGCGGAGGCGCAGGCGGGAGGATCTCGTCGGGCATGGCTGTGGGGGTGAGAGGGGCCCCGGTGGCCTTTCTGGGCAGGGTGAGGGAAGGAGCTGTTTCTAGTCTCTTTACCTAGGATTTTCAAGCGCTTTGGGGTCGCGACCGCCCCCCACGCTCCCGCCCATCCCGGCTCGGCCCTCTAGTCGTCGAAGAGCGGGGGCGGCGGGAGTTCGTGCCCTCCCCCTGTCCCTCCCTCGCGCGCGCACCGCTCCTCGAGGCCGCGGAGACCCTCCTCCACGAGCCGGCTCACCGCGCGCGCGTCGCGCGGGTCCTCCCCGCCTGCTACGCTGCTCCGGCACAGCACCTCGCCCGTGTCCGGGCCGACGAGCTCGAAGGTGAGCGCGGTCGCATCGCCGTCGAACCAGCCTCGCCCCTCCAGGAATTCCGCGTCCTTCGCCGCCTCGGGCGGGTCGTCCGGCGCTACGGGGGGGACGTAGACGCCGAGGCCGACATCGAACCCGAAGGGCGGCGGCGGGTAGGGCCGCGGGAGGGCGGGCGAGCCGGGACGAGGGTTCCATGGAGGCGGCCGGACCGGCCCGGCGAGATGGCCGGGGCGAGCCCGCCCCGAGGATTTCGACTCCACCACCGCGAGGACCACCAGCGCCACCACCACGACGGCGATGGCCACCCAGGAGAGGGTCTGGGCCGCTCGGCGCTCGCCGGTGCGGGCGAGGGCGCGGCTGCGCACGACGAGCAGCGCCTCGGGCGCCGGCTCGTCGAGATCGCGCCCGGCGAGCGCCTCCGCGAGCGCCGCCCGGCTCTCCTCCAGGGCGCGGGCCGACTCCGCCGGGTCGATGGGCCTCGTCCCCTCCATCCACAGCTCAAGCTCGGGCTCGGCGAGGGCGACCCGCCTCGGGAAGGGGCGGGAGGCCTGTGCGGGCGGGCGGGCGGCAGCGCAGCCGAAGGCCAAGAGGGTGGCGAGCGCGAGGGGGCGCAGGGCGATCGGGCCCGGCCGCACGGGGCCCGCGGGCCTGCGCGAGGGGTCGGTCGTTCGCCTCACGGCGGGTCGCGGCTCAAGGCCGTCAGTGGCCGGCCACCGCCAGCCTGGCCGCGGCCCGGCGCACCCGCGCCGCCTCGAGGGCGTGGTTCTCGTCCTGCTCGGCGAGCGAGCGCAGCCGCTCGGTGGCCTCGGCGAACGCCCGCTTGGCGCGCGCCACGTCGATGGCCGCGGCCGGCTCGGCGGTGTCGGCGAGGACGATCACCCGGTCCTGGTCGACCTGCAGGAAGCCGCCGCCCACCGCGTAGCGCTCCTCGCGCTCGCCCTGCACCACCACCAGGGGGCCGGGTTCGAGCGCCGACATGAAGCTCGCGTGGCCGGGGCGGATGCCGAAGCCGCCCAGGGCGCCCGGGGCGCGCACCTCGTCGCAGCTCAGCTGGGCCACCCGCTTCTCGGGGGTGACGATCTCGAGGGTGAGGGCCATGGCTTACCCGGTGGCGAGCTTCTTGGCCTTCTCCACCGCCTCCTCGATGGTGCCGACCATGTAGAAGGCCTGCTCGGGCAGGTTGTCGTGCTTGCCCTCCACGATCTCCTTGAAGCCGCGGATGGTGTCCGGCAGCTTCACGTACTTGCCCGGGTTGCCGGTGAACTGCTCGGCGACGTGGAAGGGCTGGGAGAGGAAGCGCTGGATCTTGCGGGCGCGCGCCACGGTGAGCTTGTCGGCCTCGGAGAGCTCGTCCATGCCGAGGATGGCGATGATGTCCTGCAGCTCCTTGTAGGTCTGCAGGGTCTCCTGCACGCTGCGGGCGACCTGGTAGTGCTCCGGGCCCACCACCAGCGGGTCGAGGATGCGGCTCGTCGAGTCGAGCGGGTCGACGGCGGGGTAGATCCCGATCTCGGTGAGCTTCCTGGAGAGCACGGTGGTGGCGTCGAGATGGGCGAAGGCGGTGGCCGGGGCCGGGTCGGTGAGGTCGTCGGCCGGCACGTAGATCGCCTGCACCGAGGTGATGGCGCCGTTCTTGGTGGAGGTGATGCGCTCCTGCAGCTCGCCCATCTCGGTGGAGAGGGTGGGCTGGTAGCCGACCGCCGAGGGGATGCGGCCGAGGAGCGCCGACACCTCGGAGCCGGCCTGGGTGAAGCGGAAGATGTTGTCGATGAAGAGGAGCATGTCGCGGTTCTCTTCATCGCGGAAGTACTCGGCGATGGCGAGGGCCGAGAGCCCGACGCGGGCGCGCGCCCCGGGCGGCTCGTTCATCTGACCGTAGACCAGCACGCACTGGCTCTTGGCGAGGTCGTCCTTGTTGATGACCCCCGACTCGATCATCTCGTGGTAGAGGTCGTTGCCCTCGCGGGTGCGCTCGCCGACGCCGGCGAACACCGAGAAGCCGCCGCGCGCCTTGGCCACGTTGTTCACGAGCTCCATGAGGAGCACGGTCTTTCCCACCCCGGCGCCCCCGAAGAGGCCGATCTTGCCGCCGCGCAGGTAGGGGGCGAGCAGGTCGATGACCTTGATCCCGGTCTCGAAGGCCTCGATCTTGACGTTCTGGTCGGTGAGGGTGGGCGGCGGGTGGTGGATGGGCATGCGCTTGTGCGCGCTCACCGGGCCCCGCTCGTCGACCGGGTCGCCCACCACGTTGAGGATGCGCCCGAGCACGCAGGCTCCCACCGGCATGGTGATGGGGGCCCCGGTGTTCTTGACCGACATCCCGCGCACCAGGCCGTCGGTGGAATCCATGGCCACGCAGCGGGTGGTGTTCTCGCCGAGGTGCTGGGCCACCTCGATGACCAGGTTGTCGGCCCGGCCGTCGATGGCCGGGTTGGTCACGGCGAGGGCGGTGTAGATCTCGGGGAGGGCGCCGGGCGGGAACTCGACATCGACGACCGGGCCGATGACCTGCACGATCCTGCCGCTCTGGAGATGGATCTCGGTGGCCATGTGTTCTCCGCTACTTGAGCGCCTCGGCGCCGCTCACAATCTCCATGAGCTCCTTCGTGACGTACGCCTGGCGGGCACGGTTGTACTGGAGGGTGAGGGAGCTGATCATCTCCTCGGCGTTCTTGGTGGCCGACTCCATGGCGGTCATGCGCGCGCCGTGCTCGCTGGCCGCCGAGTCGAGGAGCGCCCGCCAGGTCTGGATGGCGAGGTGCTTGGGGACGAGCTCGTCGAGCAGCGCGCCGCGGGCGGGCTCGTAGAGGAAATCGAAACCCGCGTGCGCCTCCGGCTCCTCGGGGGGGGCGATGGGGAGCAGCTGCCGGACCACCACCCGCTGCGCGATGGCGCTCTTGAACTCGTTGTAGCAGAGGAAGACCGTGTCGACCTCGCCGGCGAGGAAGCGTTCGGCCAGCTCGCGGGCGATCTCGGCCGCCTTCTCGTAGGAGAGGTGCTGGTGCACGCCGGCGTAGTCCTTGCGGACCGGGGTGCGCCGGGCCCGGAAGAAGTCGCGCGCCTTGCGGCCCATGGTGGAGAAGAGGATCTCGTGGTAGCGGTCGGCGTTCTCGGTGGCGAAGCGCTGGGCCCGCCGCACTACGTTGGAGTTGTAGGCTCCGGCGAGCCCGCGGTCGCTCGTCAAGAGGACGAGCTCGGCCCGCCGCGCGGGCCGGGCGGCGAGGAGCGGGTGCGACGGCTTCTCCTCCGAGGCCGCCCGCGCCGCGATGCGCGCGAGCGCCTGCTCGAGCAGGGTGGCATAGGGCCGGGCGCGCGTGATGGCGTCCTGGGCCCGCCGCAGCTTGGCCGCCGAGACCATCTTCATGGCCTTCGTGATCTGCCGGGTGCTCTTCACCGAGCCGATGCGGGTCCGGATGTCGCGCAGGGAGGGCACGCGGTCACCTCGCGGGGCTGTGGCTGCTAGCCCTCGGCCCGGAAGATGGAGCGGAACTCGCCGAGCGCGCCGTCGAGCCCGCGGCGCAGCTCCTCGTCGAGCGCCTTCTTCTCGGCGATCCGGCGGGCGAGGTCGGGGTGGCGCGCGTCGAGGAACTCGAGGAGCTCGCGCATGTAGCGGCTCACCTGCTCGACCGGGACGTTGCGAACCCAGCTCGTCCCGCTCTCGTCCTTGTTGGTGGCGGCGTAGATCTGGATGACCTGCTTCTCCACCGGCATGGGCTGGTACTGGCCCTGCTTCAGGACCTCCACCAGCCGCTCGCCGCGGGCGAGCGTCTCCTGGGTGGCCTTGTCGAGGTCGGAGCCGAACTGGGCGAAGGCGGCGAGCTCGCGGTACTGGGCGAGCTCGAGCTTGAGCGAGCCCGCCACCTGCTTCATGGCCTTGATCTGGGCGGAACCGCCGACGCGCGACACCGAGATCCCGACGTTGATGGCCGGGCGGACCCCGGAGTTGAAGAGGTCGGTCTCGAGGAAGATCTGCCCGTCGGTGATGGAGATGACGTTGGTGGGGATGTAGGCCGAGACGTCGCCGGCCTGGGTCTCGATGATGGGCAGCGCGGTGAGCGAGCCGCCCCCCTCCTTCTCGGAGAGCTTGGCCGCGCGCTCGAGCAGGCGGCTGTGCAGGTAGAAGACGTCGCCCGGGTAGGCCTCGCGCCCGGGCGGGCGCCTGAGGAGCAGGGAGAGCTGGCGGTAGGCCACCGCGTGCTTGGAGAGGTCGTCGTAGATGATGAGGGCGTGCCGGCCGCTGTCGCGGAAGAACTCGCCCATGGTCACCCCGGTGTAGGGGGCGAGGTACTGCATGGGCGCCGGGTCGGAGGCGCAGGCGGCCACCACGGTGGTGTACTCGAGGGCGCCGTACTGGGCGAGCTTGTCGACCACCCGGGCCACCGTCGACTGCTTCTGCCCGACCGCCACGTACACGCAGAAGAGGTTCGCCCCCTTGTTGTTGAGGATGGTGTCGATGGCGAGGGCGGTCTTGCCGGTCTGGCGGTCTCCCAGGATGAGCTCGCGCTGGCCGCGCCCGATGGGGACGAGCGCGTCGATGGCCTTGAGCCCGGTCTGCATCGGCTCGTGCACCGACTTGCGCTTCACGATCCCGGGCGCCTTGATCTCGATCTTGCGGGGCTGGGCCCCGGCGATGGGCCCGCGGCCATCGATGGGGGCGCCGAGCCCGTCCACCACCCGCCCGAGCAGGCCCTCGCCCACCGGCACCTCGGCGATGCGCCCGGTCCGCTTCACCGGGTCGCCCTCGCGGATGTGCTCGTAGTGGCCCATGATGGCGACGCCGACGTTGTCCTCCTCGAGGTTCAGGACCAGCCCGCGGACGCCGCGCGGGAACTCGAGGAGCTCGCCGGCGGCCACCCCGGCGAGCCCGTAGACCCGCGCCACGCCGTCCGCCTGCGAGAGGACGGAGCCAGTCTCGCTCACGTCCACCTTCTTCCCGTAGTCCTTGATCTGTTCGCGGATGATCCGGCTGATCTCGTCTGCGCGAATGTCCATGGATTCGCCTCCGGAGAGGGACGAAGGGGTCCTCGCCGGGCCCGTTACCGCTTGAGCGCGCGGCGCAAGTCCTCGAGCTGGCTCTTGATCGATCCGTCGTAGGTGAAGCGGCCGACCTGCGCCACCACCCCGCCCACGAGCTCGGGGTCGACCGCCCGCTCGACGATGACGCTCGCTCGGGTGGCCCGGGCCAGGCGCTCGGACAGGCGCTCGGCCGCCGCGGCCTCGAGCGGCACGGCCGACACCACCCTCGCCCGCACGCGGCCGAGCTTCTCGTCGGCGAGTCCCCCGAACACCTCCGCCACCCCGCCGAGCTCGCCGAGCCGGTTACGGTCGGCGAGGAGCGCCAGCAGGTTCGCGAGGTCTCTCGGGAGGGCGAGCTCCCGCGCGAGCTCGGCCGCGATGCCCCGGCGCTGCTCCCGCGTGTAGACCGGGTTCACGAGGACGTCCTCGAGCTCGGGGGCGGCCGCGAGGGCCCGCTTCAGGGAGATGAGGGCGTCGGCGAAGGCCTCGACCTCGCCGCGCTCGACCGCCAGTTCGAACAGGGCCTTCGCGTAGCGGCGAGCTATCGATCCGGCGCTCATAAGGGGGGCGGCCCAAGTAGCACGACCCCCGACTGCGGTCAAGCGCCGCAGCGCCGGTGAATTCGCCTTGCGCTCTCGACTCTTGGGTGCGCCCCGCCGGGCGAGGCACGCCCGTTTGACAGTCGGTCGGGCAGCCTTACCTTCGTCGCGGTTGGAGTATCTGAAAAGAGGAGACAGATCATGGCGATGCTTACGCGCTGGGACCCATTCCGGGACCTTCAGAGGGTGCAGGATGAGCTGACCAGGATGTTCGACGACCGCCTCGGGGCGCGGGCTGGCGAGTCGGTGGGCTGGACACCGAACGTCGACATCTACGAGGACGACGAGGGCGTCTCGCTGCGCTTCGACCTCGCCGGGGTCGAGCCGAAGGACGTCGACATCCGCTTCGAGAACGGGGTCTTGACGCTGCGGGGCGAGCGCAAGCTCGAGCGCGAGGACAAGCGCGACAATTACCACCGGGTGGAGCTCGCCTACGGGACCTTCACGCGCTCCTTCTCGCTGCCGGGCTCGATCGACGCCGAGAAGATCAGGGCCGATTCGAAGAACGGGGTGCTCACGGTGCACCTGCCGAAGAAGCCGGAGGCGAAGCCGAAGGCTATTCAGGTGAAGGTGAGCTAGGCCTGCCGCGGGCAGACCTCCGAAGGGCGAAGGCCCCGCGGCGCACGCGGGGCCTTCGCGCATCCGGCCGAAGAGCTTCCCGGGGCGGGGCCCTAGGTCTTCACCGCGGCGATGGGCGTCGGGGACGGGGTGGCGGGCTTCGAGACGCCCTTCTCCTGGACGAGGTTCTCCATCTTGCACTGGCCCTCGAAGACGACCCCTTTCTCGATCATGACCGAGGGGCTCTCGATGTTGCCGCGCACCCTCGCGGGGTGGTGCAGCTCCACCGCGTTCTTCGCCCGGACGTTCCCCTGCACCTCGCCGTGGACGATGATGCTACCGCAGGAGATCTCGGCCGAGATCTTGGCGCCCTCGCCGACCACCAGCACGTCGTTCGTGACGATGGTGCCGGTGAACTTGCCGTCGATGCGGACGGTGCCCTCGAAGGTGAGCTTCCCCTCGAACTCGGAGCCGCGCCCGAGCAGGGCATTGAGGTCGCTCGAAACGGCGGGGTTGCTGCCCAACTCTTCGCGCTTCAGCATGGCCATGGGACTCTGCTCCTGACGCGACGGCGGAGTCGCGCGTCCGGCCGAGCCTTCCACCGCGCCGGACGAGGACTCCTCCCGTGGCTTGTTCCAAAAAGGCATGTCGCCTCTTGAGGGTGGGACTGCCTCCGGGGCCCCCGAGAGGGAGGGTCACGGTACCGACCCCCTATTATGCCCCGATCTTCGCGAGTATTCCCTCGAGCTCTTCGAGGGAGGTGTAGTCCATTTCAAGCCTGCCCGACTCGGCCGTCTTTGCGATGACCCGGCAGCGGCAGCCCAGGCGGCGCTGCAGGCGGCTCACCAGGGCACGCAGGGATGGCGAGTCGTTGTCCTGCGATTTCGGCCGGTTAGACTTCTTTCCGGACAGCTCTCGCACGAGGGCCTCGGTGGCCCTCACCGAGAGCTCCTCGCGCAGGACGCGGGCGAAGGCGCGCCTTATCGCGTCGGCCGCCTCGAGCCCGAGCAGCGCTCGCGCGTGCCCCATCTCGATCCGCCCATCGCGCACCGCGTCACGCACGTCCTCGGGCAGGCGCAGGAGGCGGAGCGCGTTCGCGATGGTGGACCGCTCCTTGCCGACCCGCTCGGCGAGCTTCTCCTGGGTGAGGCCGTGTTCCTCGAGGAGCGCGGCGAAGGCCTCGGCCTCCTCGATGGGGTTTAGGTCTTCGCGCTGGATGTTCTCGACGAGCGCGAGCTCGAAGGCCTCGCTGTCGGTCGCCTCCCGGAGGACGGCCGGGATCTCGGTGAGGCCCGCCCGCTGGGCGGCGCGCCAGCGCCGCTCCCCGGCCACGATGCGGTAGCGCGCCCCTTCCCGCCTGACCAGGATGGGCTCGACGAGCCCATGGGCTGCGATGGAGGCGGCGAGCTCGGCGAGGCCCGCCTCGTCGAAGCGCTTCCTCGGCTGGTGCGGGCTGCGCTCGATGGCCTCGATGGGCAGCGCGAGGAGGGCGCGCCCCTGCGAGAGGGTCGGCGCGGGGACGGGAGCGTTGGCGAGCAGGGCCGCCATCCCTCGGCCCAGCGCGGGACGGCGGCGGTCGGCGAGGCTCACGGGGTGATCCTCCTTGACGGGAAGGCGGAGGCGGCGGGGTGGGGCGCCCGCCTCACGCCGCCCGCCCCATCCGGTCGATGCGGCGGACGAACTCGCGGGCGAGCTCGAGGTAGCTCTGGCAGCCCTTGGAGGCGACGTCGTAGAGGAGGATGGGCTTGCCGTGGGACGGGCACTCGGAGAGCCGTACGTTCCGCGGGATGACGGTCTTGAAGACCTCCTTGCGGAAATGGGTGCGGATCTCCTGCTCGACCTGGGCGGCGAGGTTGTTCGCCGCGTGCATGGTGAGCAGGATGCCGTCGACCTTGAGGGCGGGGTTCGCGCCCTCCTTCACGAGGTCGATGGTCCGCAGGACGTCGGCCAGGCCCTCGAGGGCGAAGTACTCGCACTGGATGGGGATGAGGACGCCCTGGGCGGCCACGAGCCCGTTGAGGGTGAGGAGGCCGAGCGAGGGGGGGCAGTCGACGACCACGTACTCGTACTCCGGCGCGAGGGGGGCGAGGGCCTCGGCGAGCCGGTGCTCCCGCCCCTCCACCATGGCGAGCTCGAGCTCGGCGCCGACGAGGTGGCGGCTCGCCGGGGCGAGGTCCAGGAACTTGAGCTCGGTGCGGCGGACCACCTCGGCGAGGGGGCGGCCGTCGAGCAGGACCTCGTAGACGCTCCCCTCCGGGCCGTCGCGCGGGGCGCCGAGCGCGGAGCCGGCGTTCCCCTGCGGGTCCACGTCGACGAGCAGGGTCCGGCGCTCGGCGGCGGCCAGGGAGGCGGCGAGGTTCACCGCCGTGGTGGTCTTGCCGACGCCGCCCTTCTGGTTCGCGACCGTGAGGATGTGCGGCATGTTCTCCTCTCTCGCCGCGGACTTACCGCGACCCCTGGCAGCGTGCAACTCGGTGACCTCGGCGCCCGACGAGGGGCGAGCCCGGAGCTCGTGTTGGCGGGGATGCAGATGGACCTCCCAGGGGTGCGGGCCTCGCGACGGGCGTGGAGTCTGCCAGAGACCTCTGACAGGAGGTCCCCCTGTTCCACGTGGAACAGTCGGCCCTCCG
>DATJVF010000485.1:0-2632 GCA_035501995.1 Anaeromyxobacteraceae bacterium | reverse complement strand
GCCCGCCAGGTGGTGAAGGCGGGGTGGGCGACCGAGCGCGCGTCCCGCAAGCAAGGGAGCCGCCCCGGCCGGCGGGCGGGCGGCGGCGCCCGGCGCGCCGGTTAGGACCTCGCGCCACTAGGCTTCGTCCGGGGCGGGGTCCCCGGGGCATGTGGCCCGGCCGCCGCGGCGGGCGGCCCTGGCCCGTGCTACCTTCTAGGGCATGTGCGGAATCGTCGGCTACGTGGGACCGCGCAGCTGCGTCGACATCATCGTCGGGGGGCTGCGCAAGCTCGAGTACCGGGGCTACGACTCGGCCGGGGTGGCGGTGCTGGCGGCGGACGGGCTGGCCGTCGCGCGCTCCAAGGGGAAGCTCAAGAACCTCGTCGCCCTCCTCCACGACAAGCCGCTCGTCGGGACCACCGGGATCGGCCACACGCGCTGGGCCACCCACGGCAAGCCCTCCGACGAGAACGCCCATCCCCACAGCTACGGCGGGGTGGCGGTGGTGCACAACGGGATCATCGAGAACCACCTCGAGCTCAAGGCGGCGCTCGTCGCCAGGGGGCACCGCTTCGCGAGCGAGACCGACACCGAGATCTTCGCCCACCTGGTGGCCGACGCGCTCGCCGCCGGCGCGAGCGACCTCGCCCAGGCGGTCCGCACCGCGCTCGACCAGGTGACCGGCACCTACGCCATCGCGGTGGTGTCGGCCAAGCGGCCGGACGAGATCGTGGCGGCCAAGAACGCGAGCCCGCTCGTGGTGGGCTACGGTCAGGGCGAGAACTTCCTCGCCTCCGACGTCCCGGCCATCCTCGAGCACACCCGCGAGGTGGTCTACCTGGAGGAGGGCGAGCTCGCCCTGCTCACCCCGAGCCGGATCGAGATCCAGGGGCGCGACGGGGTGGTCCGCCCGCGCTCCCCGCGGCGCATCGAGTGGAGCGCGGTGGCGGCCGAGAAGGAAGGCCACAAGCACTTCATGCACCAGGAGATCTTCGAGCAGCCGCGGGCGGTGGCCGACACCATCCGCGGCCGGGTCTCGCTCGAGCAGGGCGACGTGAGCCTCGACGGCCTCGAGCTCACCGAGGGCTACGCGCGCTCCCTCGAGCGGATGGTGATGGTGGCCTGCGGGACGAGCTGGCACGCCGGCCTCTGCGGGCGGCTCATGGTCGAGGCCCTGGCCCGCCTGCCGGTCGAGGTGGAGCTGGCGAGCGAGTTCCGCTACCGCGAGCCCATCGTGGGCCCGAACGTGCTCTGCCTGGCGGTCTCGCAGTCGGGTGAGACCGCCGACACGCTCGCGGCGGTCAAGGAGGCGAAGCGCCGGGGGGCGAGGGCCACCGCCATCTGCAACGTGGTGGGCTCGGCCATCTCGCGAGAGTGCGACGGCACGCTCTACACCCACGCCGGCCCCGAGATCGGCGTCGCCTCGACCAAGGCCTTCACCACCCAGCTCGCGGCGCTGTTCCTCCTCGCCGTGAAGCTCGGCCGGCTGCGCGGGACCCTGGCCCCCGACGCGGCCCGCGCCCAGCTGGATGCGCTGCAGAAGGTGCCGCTGTGGATGGACCAGGTGATCCGCCAGGAGCCCTCGGTGCTCCCGCTCGCCAAGCGCTGCGAGAAGGCGCGCGACGTGCTGTTCCTCGGCCGCGGCACGCAGTACCCGGTCGCGCTCGAGGGGGCCCTCAAGCTGAAGGAGATCTCCTACATCCACGCCGAGGGCTACGCCGCCGGCGAGATGAAGCACGGGCCCATCGCCCTCATCGACGAGCAGCTGCCGGTGGTGGTGCTCGCCACCAAGGAGCCGGCCTACGAGAAGACCCTCGGCAACATGGAGGAGGTGCGGGCGCGCGGTGGGCACGTCTTCGCGGTGGTCTCGGAGGGCGACACCCTGGCGGCGAGCCTCGCCGAGGTGGCCCTCACCGTGCCGGCCGCGCCGCCCCTGCTCTCCCCGCTCCTCTCCATCCTTCCGCTGCAGTTCCTGGCCTACCACGTGGCCGACCTGAAGGGCACCGACGTGGACCAGCCCCGGAACCTGGCGAAGAGCGTGACGGTCGAGTAGGCGGGACTCCTTCTTCCACGCACGGTGCCCTTGACGCGCGGTGCGCGAGGGCGCCCCTTCGGTCGCCCACCTTGGGAGGGTAGGCGCCTTCCTACCCGCCACCTTCCGCGCCCTTGCGTCCGAGGGGCGAACGGCGGGCGGGGTAGGGGTGCAACCGCCCGCTCGGAGTTGGTACCCTTCACCCTCGGGCAGACCCAGAGCCCCGGGCGCCCGGTCGTCTCACGTCCATCGCTCGTCCAACCGCAACACTCGAGAAGGGGGTTCCACGTGAAGCGCATCCTCGCCTCGGCGGCGTGCGCCGTCCTCGCCGCCTGCGGCGGCAGCGGCAACGGCAACGGCAGCACCAGCAACGCGGCCCTCGGCACCACCTTCAACTACGGCTCGCCGCAGACCGCGAGCTCGGCCGAGACCACCGCGGTGCAAGCCCAGCTCTCGACCCTCATCGGCGTCCAGGGCTCACCGACCGCCAGCGACGCCTTCAATGTGGCCGATTTCAGCGGCCTCTCGGGGGCGCTCCTCGGCGGAGAGGCCTCGAGCTTCCCCATCGCGGTGGGCGCCCCGGAGTCCTTGGCCCGCGCCCTGGTGGCGCGCGCCGGG
>DATJVF010000484.1:0-11367 GCA_035501995.1 Anaeromyxobacteraceae bacterium | reverse complement strand
CCGAGCTTTGGGAACGGGATCGCGTGTAGCGGCCTACTTGCAACCTCGGGGCCCGCTGGGCCCGCAAGCGAAGTCCGGGGGTTGGCCCGCGGCGCGCCACCCGAGCGACGTTTCTCGTCAGTGGCTGGCCGACCTTGGTCACTGGCTCGCGGCGGACCCGCCCCAGCGCCCGGGGTGGGGCGAGCGGCGAGCGCGCCGGCGCGGCGACGACCCAGGTCCTGCGGCGGGGCGAGGGTGCCGAGGGCCGGCGCTCACCTCGCCGGGCGGGCCGTGAGCGCGCCCGCGAGCGCGGCGAGGAGGGCCCCAGGGTTCACCGGCTTCGCCAGAAACGCGCGTGCGCCCTTGGCCAGCAGGCGCTGCTCGAGATCGGCCTCGGCCGTGCCGGTGAGGACCACCGAGGGGACCCCGGCGTCGATCTCTGCGAAGGCGCCGAGGAGATCGAAGGCCGTCCCGTCCTTTAGGGCGTGGTCGAGCAGCGCCAGGTCGGGTGGGGAGGCGCGGAGGGCGGCCAGGGCCGCCCGCACGCCGTCGGTGGCGGTCACCTCGTATCCGCTCTCCGAGAGCAGGAGCCGCAACCCGCGCAGCATCTCCCGGTCGTCCTCCACCACGAGGACCCTGGCCGGCCCAGAGGCGGGCCGGGGCCCTGCTGCGCAGCAGGCGGTGGGAGGTCGTTCAGGCACCGGGGACCTCGAAGGCGAAGGTGGCGCCTCCGGTGGCGGGGCTCTCGGCCCAGATGCGGCCGCCGTGGCCGTCGACGATACCCTTGGCGATGGCGAGCCCCAGGCCCGCCCCCTTGTAACCGGGGTTCGGGCCGCGCTGGTAGGGCTCGAAGAGGCTGTCGGCCCGTCCAGGGGGGAGACCGCGGCCATCGTCGGTGACCGAGAGGACCGCGCCTCGCTCGGCCCGGCGCACCCGTACCGTCACCTGGCCGCCCCGGCTCGTCGCGTGGAAGGCGTTGGAGAGGAGGTTGTTGAGCACCTGCACGATGCGTCCGCGGTCGCAGCGCACAGGGAGCGGTGCGCCCTCGACGTAGAGGTCGAGCGTCACCTCGCGCCGCTTCGCCTCCGGCAAGCTGATGCGCACGGCCTCGTGCGCGATGGCGCCGGCGTCGTTCCCGGCCGGCGCGAGCCGGAGCCGCCCCGACTGGATGGCGGCCACGTCGAGCAGGTCCTCGATGAGCCGGCCCATCCGCTCGGTGGCCGTCCGGATGATCTCCAGGCGCTCGTCAAAGCTCTTCCTCTGCGAGGCGTCGGAGCAGAAGCGCTCCAGGGCGTGGGCGGCCAGCACCACCGCGCCGAGAGGGCTCCGCAGGTCGTGGGCCACCACCGCCAGCATCTGCTCGCGCCGTTGGGTGGCGGTCCAGGCTTCCTCGAGCAGCCGCTCGCGCTCGAGCTCGAGGCGCTTGCGGTCGCTGATGTCACGCGAGATGCCGATGATGCCGGTGATGGACCCCTTCCCGTCGCGCCGCGGGGAGCGGGTGGAGAGGTAGACCCGACTCCCCTCGGGGGTGTCGATGCGCTCCTCGAAGAGCCCCGCCACCCCCGAGCGCATGACGAGGGCGTCGTGCTCGAGGAGCGCGTCGCTCACGGCACGATCCGGCTGGTAGTCTGGGGAACGCTTGCCGAGGACCGCATCGGCCGGGTGGCCGAGCGCCTTCAGGCAGGCGGGGTTGGCGAGGAGCATGCGGCCTTCGGCGTCCTTCACGTACACCGGGTCGGGGGTAGTCTCCACGATGCCCCGCACGAGGGCCTGGCTCTCCAGGAGGGCGAGCTCGACCCGCTTGCGGGGCGAGATGTCCACGTGGGCCACCACCGCCCGCACGAGCCCGTCCTCGGCGAAGCGGGTGGCGTTGGCCACGAACCAGCGCTGCTCCCGGGGCGAGTGGCACTCGTACTCGAGCGAGAAGGACTGGCGCCGGCCGGCGAGGACCTCGGTCAGGCCCGCCGCGAAGGCCGCGGCCTCGCCGGCCCCGGAGCCCTTGGCCCTGGCGCAGACCTCGAAGTAGTTCATGCCCTCGAGGACGTTGCTCGATCGGGCCTGGTTGGCGATGGCGAAAGCGCGCCAGGCCGCGTTCACCGCGATGACGTTCCCGTGATCGTCGAGGACGCAGATCTGCTCCGACATCGCGTCCAGGGTCGCCTGGGTGAACCTCTGGGCGGCCCGCACCGCGTCCTCGGCGTACTTGCGGTCGGTGATGTCGATGCAGGAGCCGATGTAGCCGGCGAAGGCCCCCCGCTCGTCGCGGCGAGGCGTGCCCGACTCGATGAGCCATCGGTACTGACCGTCGCGGCGGCGGAATCGGTACTCCACGCTGTAGGGCCGCTGGTGGCCGAACGGCTCGCGGCGGGCCCTGTCCACCCGCTCGAGGTCGGCGCGGTGCACGCCGGACTTCCAGCCGTCCCCCACCTCCTCCTCCAGGGCGCGGCCGGTGAACTCGAGCCAGGGCCGGTTGAACCAGGTGCAGCGCTGGTCGGTCCCGGAGATCCAGATGAGGACCGGCGCCGAGTCGGCCATGGCGCGGAAGCGGGCCTCGCTCTCGCGCAGCGCCCGCTCGGCGGCCCTCTGCTGGGTGACGTCCCGGTTCACGCTGAAGTAGCCGATGTGCCGCCCGCTCTCGTCGCGCAGCGCCTCCACCCTTTGGTCCACGTCGAGGGCGGTGCCATCGCGCCGGCGGTGGCGCGCGCGGGCGCGCGCCGCGCCCTCGCTCGCGAGGCGCCCCCGGAAGGCCTTGCCGTCGCCGTCGGGGAACTCCTGGGCGAAGAGCTCCGGCAGGCTCCGGCCGAGCGCCTCCGGGACGGCGAAGCCGTAGAGCTGCTCGGCGGCGCCGGTCCAGCCGGTGATCCTGAGCTCCGGGTCGACGATCACCAGCGCGTCACCCATAGTCCTCGTGATCCCGGCGAGGAGCCGGCGCTCCTCGTCGGCGCGGCGCTTCTCGTCGACGTCGGTGACCATCCCGGCGACGCGCAGCGGCCGCCCGGCCGGGTCGCGCGCCACCACCTTGGCGCGCGAGCGCTGCCAGCGCCAGGCGCCGGCCCGGGTGTGGATGCGGTACTCGACGTCATACTGCGGGGTCCGCCCCTCCAGGTGGGCGTCGAGCGCGGCCAGCACCAGCGGCCGGTCGTCCGGGTGGACGCGCGCGGCGAAGTCCTCCCGGCCCGATCGGATGGCCTCCGGCCCGTGGCCGAGCCTCCGGGCGTAGCGTGGACCGCGCGTGATCTCCCCGGTCCGCAGGTCCCAGTCCCAGTAGTCGTCGTCGCTGCCCTCGATGACGAGGGCGAGTTGCTCCTGGCTGGTGCGCAGCTCGGCGGTGCTCTCGACGAGGGCGCGCTGCGCCTCGATGAGGTCGGCGTTCATGGCGCGGGCGGCGCGCAGCGCCCGCGCCCGCGCACTCGCGAGCAGCCACACCACCAGGATGAGGAGGAGGCTCGCCCCGGTACCGGCCAGCGCGATGAGGGTGGACTTGGCGGTGTCGAGCCGTGCCTCGAAGCCGGGCGTCGAGCGGACCACCAGGGTCCAGTTCCGGCCGGCCACCTCCAGCGTGCGCACGACCTCGAAGCTCGGTCGGTGCGCCGGGCCTCCGGCGCGCGCGGCGTACATCAGGGTGGCGTCCGCGATCGCTCGGCCGTCGTAGACCCACACCTCGAGCTCGGCGGCCCGCTCGCCGAGCAGGCCGGACATGAGGTCGCCCATGCGGAAGGGCTCGTAGACCCAGCCGACCAGGCTCGCGTGGCGCTCGAGGAGGGTCTCGTGCCGGGCGCCCTTCCGGTACACCGGCAGGTACATGAGACAGCCGGCCTGCACCTCGGTGCCGGTCTCCTGGACCAGCGTCACCCTCCCGGAGAGGGCGGCGACGTCCGTGTCGCGGGCCCGCTCCATGGCGGCGCGGCGCACCGGCTCGGACAGCATGTCGTAGCCGAAGGCGCGCAGGTTCCGGCCGCTGAACGGCTCGAGGTAGACGATGGCCGTGTAGGGATCGCGCTCGCCTTCCGGCCTGAGGAGGTAGTCCTGGAAGCCCTCCCGGCGGAGGGCGGCCACGTGCCGCGCGCGCGCCTCGGCCGGCACCAGGAGCGCGAAGCCCACCCCCTGGATGCCCGGGTAGTTCTGCTCGAGCCCGAGCGCGCTCACGTAGTCGTGGAAGGCCCGCCGGTCCACCTGCGGAAAGGCCGCGAACAACCCCTGCGCCCCGCGGAGCACCTGCTCATAGGCGCTCATGCGCTGGGCAATGCGCGCCTCGGCGTCGCGGGCCCGGAAGTAGAAGTCCGCCTGCAGGTCCTGCTCGGCTTCCAGGCGCGACGACCTGAAGAGGAGGTAGGTGGCGGCGAGCGACCCCGCCAGGACCAGCGCCACGAGCGCCCAGGTGAGCCGGTGATCGGCCCCCTGCCGCGGGCGAGTCCGAAGCGGCGTGGCCTTGGCCTGCACGAGGCCGATCATCGCGCGCGGCCTCCTCGTCGGGCCGGGACGCCCCGAGCCGCGCCCGCCGGAATCGGGCCCCGAGGCGCGCCCGGCGAGCGCCCGGCCTCGAGGCCCTCGCGCGCGGCTTCGCTCGCAATGAGACCCCCGGCCGCCCCGGCCCGCCCTCGCGGCCCGTCTCCGCCGTCATGGCTTCGAGGCTTCGAGACCACCCGGCCCGCCGTGGGGTGCGAGCGGCGTGCCACCCGCCCGCCCAGGCTTCCAGGCAACTCGGGAGGTTACAGACCGCGAGGTCGGAGGGCGGGGGGTCGTCCGCCGCCGGGGGTACCGGACGACCCGGCGCTTCGACCCGGTGGCCCTTCCAAGTCGCCCCGCGGGCGCGACCGCGCACGGACGAGCGGTGGCCGGGCGAGGTGGGCCCCTCGGCTCACCCCACGAGCCGCACCAGCTCCTCGCCGCTAGGTGCTCGCTCGAGGGAGCTCGCGGGTCGCCGACGAGGCGTAGGAACTGCGGGCCCGTAGGCAGACGCGCGCCACGTCCTGGCGTCTCCCCGGGTCGAGCAGATGGCCGAAGTGCGTTGCGTCCTCGCCGGCGCGGTGGACGAGCTCGCCCACCAGGGGGGCGAGCCGCGCGGCGAGCACGGCCGGCCGCAGGCGCTCGGCCGCCGGCCCTCGCCTCGCCGGGGCCTTTCTCGCCGCCGGGGCCGTGAGCCAGTGCTCGCTGTAGATGTCGAGGAAGCACTCGATGAGGGCGGCGGCGTAGTCGGCCTTGAGCATGGGGTGACCTTTCGGGTCCTCGTCGAGGTCGCGCGGCTCGCTCTTCGACCGCGGTGTGCCGGAAGGCCCCGAAGCCGGCCGGCTCGCGAGGTCGAGGGCGCGGCGGACGCGCCGCGATCGGAGGGCGCTCACGACGCCTCCGTCCCGGCGACGATGTCGCCGCCCAGGCCCTGCAGCACGTACAGGGCGACGCGCTGCCAGGTCCGCTCCTTGTCGGCCAGGAAGCGGATGCGGTAGCGCGCGGTCGCCGGCGCGGCCTGGACCAGGGAGACCCAGTGGACGAATCCGTTGAAGGCTATCGGGCTCACGAGCTCGAAGCGGCGGAAGTCCAGCGTCACCTCTCGGCATCGCAGCTCGAGCAGGCGCGCGTGGACCTTCTCCAGGAAGGTGGCCAGGGGTTCCGCCTCCTCGCCGAGGAGGGCGCCCGCGAAGCGCAGGAGCGCCTCGGGTCCCTCGGACGCGAGCTCGGCCCGGCAGTAAGGGGTGGAGAGGGTCGGGCCCCGCCGGGCTTCCTCGGGGCCGTGCGTTCTTGCTGCCGCGGGCTCGCGCGCAGGGAGGGGAGGGCTCACGACGGTATCTCCGAGCGACGAGGAGCGCCTGGCGCCGCGATCGATCGGGTCGCGTCGCGGGGGTTCTTCGGGGCGGCTCGCCCGGAGGCGAGGAGAGGCGCCTCGTCCGGGCGCCCCCTTGGGCCCGCCGGGGGCGCGCGGGTCGCCCGCTCCTCGGCCCCGAGCTCCTCGAACATCCGGCCGGGAGGCGAGGGGTCCATCGCTCGGCGCTGCCCGGAGGGGGCAAAGCCGAGGGAGGCGAGGGTGCGCCCATGAAGGTCCTCGGTGCGGCAAAGGCTCCCCTGGCGACGAGCGGCGTCCTTCATGAGCGGGGGACAAAGGCAAGCGCTGCGCCAGCCACCGCCGCCAGTGAATCTCGAGTCGTCTCAGGGCCCGGCGGCGCGAGGGGCGGCGCTCCGGTCCGGTAGCCGGACGGGTTGTCTGGATCGTGGAATCTGTAGGCCGAGCGCCTTCAGCGGGGCCTTTGCTGGGCGGGCCCGCCGGAGGCGCGTCGTCGGGCCCGGTCGGGCGCGGCCCTGAGGAGGAAGGGCCGGGAGGAGGTGGTCGTCAGGGCGCGTCGCCCGTCGGGCCCCTGAGATAGGTGGCGAGGCGGCGATCGGTCCCGGCGACGTGCCCCGAGAGCCAGGACCGGACGAACTCCGCGGCCTCGTCGCGGAGCGCCGCCGAATCGCCGTTCTTCTCGAGCTCGTGCACGAGGGCGGCAATCCTCGCGGCGAACTCGCGGTGCTCGCGGAGGTGCCCGTCGAGGCCAGGATACTCCGCGGCGCGCATGAGGTTCTCCTCGATGCCGAAGTGGACGTCGGCCGAGTCCCTCAGGAAGGAGAGCACCTCGCCGAGGTGCACGGAGGGTGCGCCGTCGCGCACGCCCGCGATGAAGCGCTCGCCGTACTCGATGATCAGCCGGTGCTGCTCGTCGATGAGCGAGAGGCCCAGGGTCCGCGCGGGCCGCAGGGCGACGTTACCCGCCTCGCCCTCCTGGGAGCGGGGGCCGCGCTGGGCGCCCCCCGGGGAGGCCTGCGGAGGGGGTCCCGCCTGCTCGGGAGGCCGGCGCGACGCGATGTCCTCGAGCCTCTGCCGGACCTCCTCGAAGCTGCGGCAGCGGGTGGCGCCCGGGAAGGGGTCCGGCCACGGTGCCACCCCCAGGACCAAGAGCGGGGTGCAGGTGTCGCGCACCGCCGCGGCCAGGGCCGGGGCGTGCCGGGCGAGGAGGCGGGCGTCGGCGTCCGCGCTCCCGCTCACCACCACCGCGTCGACTCGCTCTCGACGGAGCTCGGCGGCGAGCTCCTGGGGCGTGAGGCCGGCGGCGAAGTTGGCCGACCATGGCGTCTCGGTGAGCCCGAGCTCGAGCAACGCCGGCGCGAGGAGTCCGCGGTCGTTCGGGACCGAGGAGAGGAGCGCCCTCGGGACCTTGGCCGCGTACGGGACGTGGTCGAGGAACCGGCGTACCCCGCGCTCTAGCCGGTCGAAGATCTCCACCCACTGGGCCGTGCTGAGGGTGCCGGCGTCGTGGCGGCGATGGAGCTCGATGGCGAGGGGGCGCATCGCATCGGCGACGCCCCACCACGATCCGAGCTCGAGCTTCATCTGGAGAACGGCCGTCTGTGTCGCGAGCGGCGTCAAGGCCCCGAGGAGTCGGTCCACCCGTCGCGCGGTCGGGTCGCCCGTCCCGGGCTCGGCGAGGAGCCTCAGGTCCGATTCCCGGTACCGGCGGTGGCCTCCCGCCGTGCGCTCGGAGGCGAGCAGGCCCGCGCTCGCCCACCGCTTCACGGTGGCGACCGAGACGTGGAGCAGCTTCGCGGCTTGGGAGCTCGTGAGCGTTTCGCGCGCGATGCGTGGCATGGGTCCCGGAGCTGGTATTAAACCCCATTCCCCCGAAGAGGTAACTACCCAAGTGGCAGACGTACCTCGGCGAACTCGATGCCGCGAGAGACCTCCGCCACCTCGGCCTCTCCGACCTTCGCCCTCCGTTCGCTGGAGCGGAACGCCTGCCCCGAGGCTCGCCCGCCGAGGGTCCCGGCGGCTAGGTCAGGCCACCCGAGTAGGCTCTGGCGGACCATGACTCAAGACCTCCCGGCGCGCTTCGTGGCCTTCACGGACGGCTCATCGCTCGTGAACCCCGGTGGGCCGGGCGGGACCGGCTTCGTGGTCCTCGACCGGTCGCGCCGGGCGATCCGCTTCGGCGGAACCCGCTGGGTCGAGGACCGAGCGCACCCGGTGACGAACAACCGGATGGAGCTGCGCGCGGTGCTGGAGGCCCTCCAGGGGTTGCCGGACGGGGAGAGGGTCGAGGTGCGATCGGACTCCCGCTACGTCGTCGACGCGCTCTCGAAGTGGGTCCACGGCTGGCGGCGCAAGGGGTGGCGAACGGCCACCGGGGGCGCGGTGTTGAACCGCGACCTCATCGAGGCCCTTTCGGCTCGGGCCGGGGTGCTGCGCGTCGCCTACACCTGGGTGCGGGGCCACGACGGCGCCCCGGTGAACGAGGTGTGCGACGCCCTCGCGCAGGCCGCGGCGCGGGGTCTCGCCGGGCCCGACGAAGGTGCGGTGGTCGAGGCGCTCAGGGCCGAGGGACTCGTCGGCCGCGGCGGGGAGCGCTGAGAGCTCCACCCGGGCTTCAGGATCTTCGAGTGTAGATCGCCCAGGCGACTACGGCGGCGAAGAGGACCACGGTGAGCTGCATTCCCCGGTCGCGGAGCAGGACCCGCTCGGGCTGACCCCCGGCGCCGCGCCGGCGCGAGAGGTGGAGGTAGCGGAACACGCCGAAGAGCACGAAGGGGATGGTGAGCCGCAGCCGGTCGGTCCCGAACTTCTGCAGGGTGTCCGGGGCGAGGGTGTAGAGCGAGTAGGTCACGATCGTCCCGGTGCTCGCCACGGCCACCAGCTGGTCGAGGAGCTCCACCGAGTACTCGGCGAGGATGTCGCGATGGCTCCTCGCCTCGCCGGCCAGCCGGACGAGCTCGGCCCGGCGCTTCTCCAGAGCCAGGAACAGGGCCAGGAAGAGGGTGGTCAAGTAGAGCCAGTTCGAGACGGGGACGTGGACGGCCTCGGCGCCGGCCACCACTCGCAGCACGAACCCCCCGGCGATCGCGAAGACGTCGAGGATGGCGACGCCGCGCAGGAGCACGGTATAGGCGGCCTGGAGGACGAGGTAGCCTGCGCCCGTGAGGAGGAAGGTCTCGCCGAGCGAGAGGGCGAGAAAGAGGCCGAGCCCGAGGAGCGCGAGGGCGCACAGGGCTGCCCGCCCCGCGGGCAGCTCCCCGGAGGCGACGGGGCGCAGGCGCTTGTCGGGGTGGGCGCGGTCGCGCTCGCGATCGGCGAGGTCGTTCACGAGGTAGGTCGCGCTGGAGAGGAGAGAGAAGGCGGCGAAGGCCATCACCACCCTCAGGCCCGCCCGCGGGTCGGTCGCCTTGAGCGCGAAGACCGGAGCCACCGCCACCGCCAGGTTCTTCAGCCACTGGGTGGGCCGCATCGCGACGAGCACGGGGCGCAGGGCACCGCGCGATCCGCGGTCGGCGCTGGAGGCGGTGGGCGGCATGCTCCGACAGTATCGCGGCCCGACCGGGCCGCAAAGGAGCACCTGGGCCCGCCCTCACGGAAGAAGGCCCTCGAGGAGGGCCTGCCGCATGACCTCGGCGAGGGCGTCGAGCGATCCGGTGCTGTCGGTGAAGGTCTTCGTGACCCGCGCCGACTGGACCTGCGACTCGCCGCCCGAAAGGAACGGCAGCGGCCGGCGCCCGAGCCGCTGTAGCCGCTCGTCGTAGAAGGCGCCCTTGGCGCCCTCGCGCAGGCGCCGGGCCAGCTCGGCCATGTTGGCGGTGCTGGAAGGCTGCATGGTCGGTCCCAGGCAGGAGAAGTCGAGTTCACGATCGGACAACATGGCCACGCGGCCGCCGCGCTCGTAGACCAGGATCACCTGCTCCACCGACTCCTCCGACGAGCGCACCACGCTCGTCTCGGTGCGCGTGAGCTTGAGACCGCCCGTGAGGACCGCTCGTCCAGGCGAGAACCTTCGCGCTCTGACCCGCTCTGCGGTCTCGGTGCGGGAGAGGCGGAGCCCGCGCAGGATGGCCAGCACCTCGGGCCAGGCCACCGAGAAGGGGGCGCCGAGACGCGGGGCCAAGGTGACACCCGAACGGTCGAAGGTGAGGGCGTGGGCGACGGTCCGGTCCTCGTCGGAGGGACAGGGGAGGGGGACCGTGACCACCGCGAGGCCGGCCTTGCGCAGGGCGACCCGGAGGGCCTCGGCCCTCGCCGGCTCCATCCGGGCGAGGAGCGCCGGCGGCTCGGGCGCAAGGCGCATGCGGGCCTCGGCGAGCGCGAGCCCGGAGGCGGTGGCGAGCGCCCTGGCGGCCTCGTCCACGTTCGGCGGTGCTCGCACCACCGCGAGGAGCCTCATGGCCCGACCTTACCAGAACCGCCCGGGCCCCCGCGGCGTGGCCTCGGCTGTCGGCCAGGCGGCTCAAGGGGGGTGGCGAGGAGAGGGGTGCGCTCCCGTGGAGCGACCGGTGCACCGGCCGAGGCCGCAGCGTCTGCGCGAAGACCCGAGTGGGCCTGAAAGAGGCCAGGCCGTTAACGGTCCGAGGGCGCCCGTGTTCTCCCGGCATGCCCGCGATCCGCGTGAGCCCGCGAGCTCGGTGGTGGTCCGGCCCACAGACCAGGCCGGCGCCGGACCCGGCGGCCGAACACGCCTCGCCGCTGCTCGAGGAGTTTGCGCGAGGCCTCGCACGGGACGCCCTCCCGGCCCTGGGGGTGGTCGCGGCTGCCGTGATCGGCTGCTGGCTCATACGGGCCTTGGGCTGAGGACCCGCACCTCCCGACCTCGACGCTCTGCGCTACGTGTTCACCTTGGGCTCGAGCCTGACACGAGGGGGTCGGTTGGACCGTCACCGTCCCGCCGGCACCGCTGCCTCGACGAGCTCGCGGAGGAGGGCGTACCCGAAGGGCCACCGCTCGAGGCGCGAGTCGGAGTTGATGTGCCCGAGAGGGCCGGCGTCCACGAATCGGCTGCCCCAGGCGGCCGCGAAGGTGCGGGCGCGGTCCAGGCTCACGTAGGGATCGTCGCTGCTCGCCACCACGATGCTCGGGAAGGCGAGAGGTCCCCTGGGCATGGGCGTGAAGCCCACCGGCTCCTTGGGGTAGCCCGGAGCCTCGGAGTCGCTCGGCGCCACGAGCAGTGCGCCGGCGACGGGGTGGGGCCCGGATCTTTTCGCATCCGCCGGCGCGAACCGCTGCGCCCAGAAGGCGATCGTGGCGCACCCCAGGCTGTGCCCGACGAGGACGACCGGCCCTTCGGTCGACTCCGCGGCAGCCTCGCGCACCGCACGCTCCAGCGTTTCGATCCATTCGTCGCGGACGGGATGGTCGAAGTCCGCCTGGAGGACCCGGCGGTGCCCGTAGGCTTTCTCCCAGTACGACTGCCAGTGCTCGGGCCCGGAGTTCCACAGGCCGGGGACGTGCAGTACCATCGCCATTTCGAGAGCGTGCCACGGGGGCGCGCGAAAAGCACGGGAGGTTCACGGGCCTCTGCGGCTCTCGCGAAGGGGACGGCCTCGCCGGCCAGGTCCCGACAGGAGGAGTGATCGGGGCGGCGCTCGCGGGTCCCGGCCGGCCGC
>DATJVF010000483.1:0-6209 GCA_035501995.1 Anaeromyxobacteraceae bacterium | reverse complement strand
CGAGGACCGCCCCGTGCGCGTCGCAGAGGGCGCGCAGCGCCTCGAGGAATCCGTCCCTGGGCTCCTCGAAGACCACCGGCTCCAGGATGACGCAGGCCACCTCCTCGTCGATGGCCTCCAGGACCGAGTCGAGGTCGTTGTACTGGAAGGTGTGGGTCAATGCGCCCACCGTCTCGGGGACGCCGCGATTGCGATCGGTCACCGCGATATACCAATCGTGCCACCCGTGGTAGCCGCAGCACAGGACCCGCTCCCGGCCGGTGTAGGCGCGGGCCAGCCGTACCGCCGCGCTGGTGACGTCGCAGCCGGTCTTGCTGAAGCGCACCCGCTCGGCGCCGGGCACGAGCCGGCGGAGCCGCTCCGCCACCTCCACCTCGAGCGGGTGCATCTGCGAGAAGGTGATCCCGTCCTCGAGCTGGGCCCGGATGGCCTCGTCCACCACCGGATAGGCGTAGCCCAACGAGATGGGCCCGATCCCCATGTTGAAATCCAGGTACTCGTTGCCGTCCACGTCCCACACCCGGCAGCCCCGGCCGCGGCGCAGGTACTTGGGCGCCACCCCCTTCACGTACTGTCCCGGTCCCTTGGCGAGCGTCTGGGTGGCTCCGGGGATGAGGCCCTGCGCGCGCCGGTACAGCGCGTCGGAAGCCTCGATGCAGGGGTAGTCCGGATTGAAGCCGACCTTATTGGTCATTGCTCACCCAGGACGACGGTTTGACCACGGGACATCCCTCGTCTCGTTAGCGCACGCTCGACGCGCTGTGCAAGCTGGGGCGCGGTGAAACCTTCGTGACGGAGAACGTCCGGCAGCATGGCGGGCTTGAACCACCGCTCGAGCCCGAGCCCGAGGAGGCCCGTCGTTACGGCCCCCTCCGCCAGACAGCCGGTGACGATTGCGTGGAGCCCGCCGGAGCGCAGGTGATCCTCGACGGTGACGACGAGGTCGCATTCCTCGCCCGCCCGTAGCACCGCCGCACGGTCGAGCGGTGCGAGGGTCCTGAGGTTCACCAGGCGCCCCTCGATGCCGCGGGCGAGGAGGAGCTCGAGCGCCGCCGCCGCCTCCCCCACCAGGAACCCGCAGGCGAGGATGGCCACGTCGCTCCCGCTGCCGTGCACCTCGGCCTCACCGAGCTTGAAGCCGGTCCGGTGCGGGACCCGCGCCGGCACGGCGTTGAAGCGCAGGTAGGTGGGGGCCGGGCTCGCCACCACCTCGGGGAGGCCGAGGGCGAGCTCCTCCTCGTCGGCCGGGCAGACGATCTGCATGCCCGGGATGGCGCGCATGAGCGCCAAGTCCTCGATGGCCTGGTGGGTGGGGCCGTTGGCCTCGGAGAGGAAGCCCGGCACCGCCCCGACCAGCTTCACCGGCAGCCCGGGGAGGCCCACGTCGGTGCGGATGAACTCGAAGGCGCGCAGGGTGAGGAAGGTGGCGAGGGCGTGCACCACCGGGACCCGCCCGCGCAGGGCCAGGCCGGCCGCGGCGCCCACCAGGGTCTGCTCGCAGATGCCGACGTCGATGAAGCGGGGTCCGAGGATGGCGGGAAGCCCGCGGATGGCGGCCCGGTTCTCGGCGGTGAGCACCACGAGGTCGGGGTTCTCGCGGGCGAGCGCCGCCAGCACCTCCTCGTAGGACCGGGCGCTCACCGGACCACCAGGGGCTCGGCGGGGAGGCGAGCGCGCTGGCGGCCGTGGAGCTCGGCGAGGAGCTCGCCGGCCTCCTCCGGGGTGAGGCGCATGAACCAGCGGTCGGCGCGCCCCTCGATGCTGGGGAGGCCCTTCCCGCGCAGGGTGCGCGCCACCACCGCGGTCGGCTGACCCGCCGCGAGCGGCAGGCGCGCGAAGGCGCTCGCGAGCGCGCCGAAGTGGTGGCCTTCGGTCATGTGGACCCGGCACCCGAAGGCCTCGAGCTTGTCCCTGAGCGGCTCGAGCGGGACGAGCTCCTCGGTCCGGACGTTCGCCTGCAGGCCGTTGCGGTCCACCACCAGCACCAGCCGGTCGAGGTGCTGCGCGCTCGCCACGAGGAGGCCCTCCCAGATCGACCCCTCGTCGAGCTCGCCGTCGCCGAGCACCACGAACACGCGGTTCGGCCCGCCCCGCAGCCGCACGTCGAGCGCGACCCCGATGGCCACCGCGAGCAGGTGGCCGAGCGAGCCCGAGTGGAACTCCACGCCGGGGACGGCGCGGTTGGGGTGCCAGTAGAGGTCGTCCTCGGGCGAGAGGTGGCGGAGGAGCCGCTGGCGCGGGAAGTAGCCCAGCTCGGCGAGCGTTCCGTAGAGCGCCGGCACATCGTGCCCCTTGGAGAGGAAGAGGTAGTCTCGGTCGGGGTCGTGGAGCCGGTCCGGGCCGAGCCGCAGCACGTGGCGGTAGAGGTGCACGAGCAGCTCCACGCAGGAGAGCGAGGCCCCGATGAAGCAGCCGCCGCCCACCGCCATGCGGATGACGTGCTCGCGGACGCGCAGGGCGAGCTCGCGATCGGTGAGCTCGGGCGGCGGGTCCTGACGCGACCTCCTCGCGACGGTCATGCCATGCCCTTCTCGAGCCCCTTGAGCGGACCCGGGGTACCGCTCTGCTCGGCGAGGTGGCGGGTGTACCAGGTGACGCCGAGGTAAGCGGCGTTCCGCGCGGCCACCGCCGGATGGGCGTCCAGGTAGGCCAGGACGTCCGAGAGCGGGAATACCGGCCTCCGCTCTGACCAGAGGGCCCGGTAGACGGCGGCGATGAGGGCATAGTCCTCGGGGTAGTCGATGGTGAGCCGGTAGGTGCTCGAGAGATCCTCCCCGCCCGGCCTGGTCACGTTCCCGATCCGGAAGCGCTCCGGCCGCTCCCAGAGGAAGGGCGTGGTGTGCTCGCGCTCGTGAGGCGCGGTCGCCTCCCGGTGAGCGACGGCGAGCGCGGAGAGCGACATCACCTCCACGTCGTGGCCGTCGGGCCAGGAGGGCGGGTGGAGGTTCGAGAGGTAGTCGAGCTCTCCCCGGCGCTCCTCAAAGGCGTCGAGCACCTTCTCCACCGCCACGGGATCGAGGAGCGGGCAATCGGAGGGGATCTTGACCACCGCCTCGGCCCCGGCCTGTGAGGCAGCGCGATAGTGTCGGTCGAGCAGGTCGGTCGGGTGGCCCCGGAAGCAGGCGACCCCGAGGCGCTGGCACAGGGCGACGATGGGCGCGTCCCCGGGAAGCGTGCTGGTGGCCACCACCACCTCGAAGCCGGAGCGGGGTCGCGCCGCCCGGATCCGTTCGAGCTGCCGCTCGAGCAGCGGCGCGCCCGCGAGCGGCAGGAGCACCTTGGCGGGCAACCTCGACGAGCCGGTACGGGCCTGGACCACCACCAGGGTCTTCACGCCACGCACTCCTCCCGCCGCGGCGCGACGGCCATGAGCTCGCAGGCCACCCCGGCGATGCGCAGGGCGGCCTGCCCGTGCTGTTCGGGGAGCAGACGCCTCAGGATCTCGACGTCCTCCCAGGCGTGGACCTCCTTGCCGAGGGCGAGGCCCACGTAGGCCAGGGTCGAGTACTCGACGATGAGGACGCGGCAGTTCGCCACCATCTCCTCGGCGCAGCCCTCGGTGAGCACGGGTGCCTGGGGGTAGACCGCCGCGATCTCGCGGATCGCGCGGGCCGCGTTCTCGTTGGGGTGGAGCTTGAACACGAGCGGCCGTCCGGCCGCGATGCGGCCGACCTTGTCCAGGAACTCGCGCCGGTCGTGCCGCTTGAAGGTCTCGCGCGAGTCGGAGGAGCAGACGAGGACGTAGTCGCGGTAGGGGAAGGTGTTGCGGGTGTAGCGGGCGCAGTCGTCGAAGTTGGGGATCCCGGTGACCACCAGCTTCTCCGGGCGGACGCCCTTGCGCACGAAGAGCTCGCGGTACCCCTCGCTCGCCACGCAGAACCGGTCGTAGCAGTCGGAGAGGCCGGTGCTGGCCGTGCTGGCGAGCCAGCGCGGGAGGAAGCGGGCCCGGCGCACCAGCTCGAAGCCCAATCCCTCCGGGTCGGTCATCCCTTCCTGGACGAGGATGCTGCGCCCGCCCCGCACGTTCCGGGGCACGATGAGGTCGTGGCAGAGGACGTAGAGGTCGTAGCGCTGCTTTCGGCCACCCTCGTCGATGCGGGCGCCCTGGTCCCGCAGATGGTCCATCCCGCGCCGGGAGAGGCGCTCGCCGAGGATGGTCCACTCGAGGAGCCCGAAGCGCCGGCAAGTGTCGAGGAGGCCGTCCGCGTAGGCGGGGGTGAACCAGGGCTCGAAGTGCGCGGGCGGCAGCGCCTGGGCGATCTGCCACATCTGCGTGGTCTGGTTGAAGGAGCCGGCGGTGAGGAGGACCTTCAGCTTGGGTGTGGCCATGGGGGGCTCTCCTCGGAGTCAAACCGGTCGCGACAACAGGCCGAGGGCGCTGAAGGTGACGTCGCGGACCCTCTTCAGGAGGACGAAGGCCACCGCGCCCGGGCCTCCCGCCACGCCCGACAGGAGCGCGTGGTAGCCGAGGTCCTGCGCGCCCAGGCCGCCCGGCACCGCGAAGGCGAGGGCCCGGGCGAGCGACACGCTCGCCTCGAGCGCGATGGCGTCCCCGAGGCCCATGGGCGCGCCGATGAGCCGCAGGAGCACATAGCTCTCGAGGGCGTCGAGCAGCCAGCCGGCGAGGGCGGTGACGCCGCTCAGGGCGAGCACCGGGCCGCCCTGCGCGATGAGCGCCGCGAGCTGCCCGTCGAGGGCCGCATAACCGGCGCGGCGCTGCTCCAGCCAGCCGGCCAGGCGCCCACCGGTGAGCCGGGTGAGCAGGCGTTCCGCCCGCGCCGCCACGGCTCCGCGCGCGAGGAGCGCCCCGAGGAGCAGGGCCGCCGCCACGAGGAGGGCGCCCACGCCGAGCGCGAGCCCCGGCAGCCATCCAACCAGGCCGAGACGCTGCCCCGCCTGCGCGAGGAAAGCGCCTCCCGCCGCGGCGCCGAGCGCGAGGAAGAGGCCCTGCGCGCCCACCTGCCCGAGCTTGCGCACCGCCAGCACCGCGGCGCCGTCGCGCATCGGCACCCCCCCATACCGCCAGAAGAGGACCGGGCGCAGGCCGTCGCCCACCACCGCGCCGCCCGGGAAGCACAGGCGAACACCCTCGGCGCCAAAGGTGACCCTCAGGGCGGCGACCCACGGGACCGCGTGCCCGAGGTAACCGAGGAGGAATCGCCAGGTGGCGGATTCGATCGCGACCTGCATCGCGAAGGGGGTGAGGGCCACGAGCCCCGCGGGGCCCACCCGCGCCAGGAGCGCACCCACGCCGGCCAGGTCGACGCTTCGTCCCAGCTTGAAGAGGGCCAGCACCGCCACCGCGTAGGCGAGCAGCCTGGCCGCGCGCGCTGGCGCCCCCGTCCGCGGCGGGGCGCTGAGCGCGACCATGGGTGCTGATGACGCCAACCCTTGTCCTCACGCGCGGTCGTACTGATGACGTCCCTCCTTTAGCAGGGCGCGTGGCGCGAGGGGAGACGTGAGGGCGGCGTTGCATCATCTCTCACCGGCCCGTCACGAGCGCGCCACCCTCGGCCCGTTTCGACGCCTCCCTGACACGCGCCACCGCTCCCGGGAGGCGTCTTCGAGCGAAGGCTTCTAGGGGCTTCTAGGGTCACCCCCGGTGTACGGGTCCTCCCGTCCCGCGCCGCGACGCCCGGCCGGCCCGGGGTGACGTTCGAAACGAGGGTGGACGCCTGGGCGGGAGCGCGGTGGAAGGAAGCTCTCGAGGGCGCGCCCGGGCGGCCTCGGCGTCGACAGGCCGGCAGTGCCTGAAAGACCGCCACGGCGCACGGAGGCAGCGCTGGCCGCGCTCTCGTTATGGGGGAGCGAACCGCGCGCCCGGCTCTACGCCATTCCGGGAGCCCGCGGCCGGCCGGCACGCCGTGGGGAGAGCGCCACCGCCCCTCTCTCGACGCTCACCGCGACGTCCTGGGCCAGCGCCACGTTCGATGCCATGTGACCGGTACGACGCGGCCGCTGCGAAGGAGGACGACGGTCGCGCCCACCGACACGGCCAAAAAACCGTATACCGCAAATATCAGAGCCACCACGCGCTCCGTTATGGCCAGGTTCATGAGGACCTGGGGCGACAGCTTCGTGCCTGGACGGTGGCGATTCCGTGTCACGGCGGCCCCCGGGCGGAGCTCGGCGCCTCCCCTGAAGGGTCCGCCGGTGCCGCCAGGTATGGCCCGCTAGGTCGTCGAGGACGCCTTGCCCTCTTTCGGAGG
>DATJVF010000482.1:0-2998 GCA_035501995.1 Anaeromyxobacteraceae bacterium | reverse complement strand
AGGAGCGCCTCCAGGAAGAGCCGGTGGGAGGGGACCTCCGCCCCGGGCGCCAGGTCCGGCAGGGCGCCGGCCCAGCTCGCGCTGCCGGCCTTGTGCATGGCGAGGGTGAGCCTTCGCGCCTCGGCCGAGAACTCGGACGCGTCGCGCGCCGGCCTCGGCAGCCCGAAGCAGAAGATGCGCGGGACCGCGATGCGCCCGCCCGACGGGAGGAGCAGGGCCTCGCCGGTCTCCGGCTCGTAGCGCCCATCGCGGATGGCGCGCGAGATGAGTCCGCACAGGCGCCAGTCCGCGAAGCCGGCCAGACCCTGCAGGGGCCGCTCGGGGCCCACGAAGAGCGCGAGCGCCTCGGTGTCGAGCGCGTCGATGGCGGGCAAGCCCAGGTCGGCCATCTCGATGCGCACGCTCATGGACCTAGCTCCCGCCCCCTCGCGCCGCACGGTCCTTGAGGCCGCTCGCGATCTTGTCCAGCACCCCGTTGATGAAGGCGCCCGAGCTCTCGCTGCCGTACTTCTTGCCGAGCTCGATGGCCTCGTTGATGACCACCTTCACCGGGACTTCCTCGCGGTGCAAGAGCTCGTGCACCGCCAGCCTAAGCACGTTCCTGTCCACTTTGGCCATCCGGTCGAGGCGCCAGTGCGCCGAGCCCCCCTCGATGGCCTCGTCGATGGCGCGCCGGTGCTCGGCCACTCCGCGCACCAGGCCCTCGGCGAGGTCCATCACCTCGCGCTCCACCGGCTCGAAGCTCCGCCAGAAGCGCGACAGGGCCTCCTCGAGGTCGCTCGCCGTCACGTCGATCTGGTAGAGCGCCTGCACGGCGCGCTCGCGGGCCCGGGTGCGCTTCGATTGGGCCATCGCGGAGACCCTTCACTCCGTCCGCTTGCCGGCCCGCCCGGAGGCGGCCTTGAAGGCGTTCGCCTGCTCGATGGCGGCCATCGCCGCGTCGGCGCCCTTGTTGCCGCTCTTCACGCCGGCCCGCTCAAGCGCCTGCTCGAGCGTGTCGCAGGTGAGGATGCCGAAGGACACCGCGCAACTCGCCTCCAGGGCGACCACCCCTACCCCCTTGCTGGCCTCGGCGGCCACGTACTCGAAATGGGGGGTGCCCCCCCGGATGACCGCCCCGAGGGCGATGGCGCCGTCGTAGCGGCCGCTGAGGGCGACGCGCTTCAGGAGCGCCGGCAGCTCGAAGGTCCCCGGGCAGCGGTAGACGTCGATCGCCCCGTCGTCGACGCCGTGGCGCCGGAGGGCGTCGACGGCGCCCGCGAGGAGCTGCTCGGTGACGAGCGAGTTGAAGCGGGCGACCACCACCGCGAAGCGCAGGCCGGTCGCGACGAGCGAGCCTTCGTAGACGTTCATCGCTTCTTTCCTTTCAGGGGGGTCCCCGGGGGGCGCCTCTTCAGCCGCCGCGACTCGGGCGCGGGGGCGAGGGTGAGGAGGTGGCCCATCTTGTCGCGCTTCGTGGTGAGGTAGGCGCGGTTTCGCCGGGTGGGGGGCATCTCGATGGCGACCCGCTCCACCACCTCCAGGCCATAGCCCTCGAGCCCGATGATCTTCTTGGGGTTGTTGGTGAGGAGCCGCATCTTGCGCACCCCGAGGTCGCGCAGCATCTGCGCCCCGAGCCCGTAGTCGCGCAGGTCGGGCTTGAACCCGAGCCGCACGTTGGCCTCGGCGGTGTCGAGCCCCTGGTCCTGCAGGTTGTAGGCCTTGAGCTTGTTCACGAGCCCGATGCCCCGCCCCTCTTGGTCGAGGTAGAGGAGCACCCCCTTCCCGGCCCGCTCGATCTGGCGCAGCGCCGCGTGGAGCTGCGGCCCGCAGTCGCAGCGCTCCGAGCCGAAGACGTCGCCGGTGAGGCACTTCGAGTGGACCCGCACCAAGACCGGCTCGTCCTCGCGCCAGCGGCCCTTCACGAGCGCCACGTGCTGGCAGCGGTCGACGTCGTTCTCGTAGGCGACCGCGGTGAAGTCCCCGTAGACGGTGGGGAGCGGCGCCTGCGAGGCGCGGCGCACCAGCTGGTCCTTCGCCATCCGGTAGGCGATGAGGTCCGCCACCGAGGCGATGGGCAGGTCGAAGGCCCTGGCGAGCCTCTCGAGCTCGGGGAGGCGCGCCATGGTACCGTCGTCGTTCATCACCTCGCAGATGACGGCGGCGGGCTTGAGGCCGGCGAGCCTCGCCAGGTCCACCGAACCCTCGGTCTGCCCGGCCCGGACGAGCACCCCACCCCCGCGGGCCCGCAACGGGAAGACGTGCCCCGGCCGAGCCAGGTCCTCCGGGCGGGCGTCGTCCCGCACCGCGGTGAGCACGGTGTGGGCCCGGTCCTTGGCGCTGATGCCGGTCGTCACCCCGCGGGCGGCCTCGATGCTCACCGTGAAGGCGGTCCCGAAGGCGGAGGTGTTCGTCCCCTCGTCGACCATCAGCGGGAGCCGGAGCTGGCGCACCTTCTCCTCGGTGAGGGCCAGGCAGATGAGCCCGCGACCGTGCTTGGCCATGAAGTTCACCGCCTCCGGGGTCACCTTCTCGGCGGCGATGCACAGGTCGCCCTCGTTCTCCCGATCCTCGTCGTCGACCAGGATCACCATCTTGCCGGCCTTCATCTTCGCCACCGCGGCCTCGATGCGCTCCACCGCGTGCAGGCCGTGCTCGATCATGGCGCCCCTCCCCCGTAGCCCCAGCCGGCGAGCCTTCCGGCGGTGAGGCCCTCCGGGGCTGCGCCCCACTCGACGAGGCGCGCCAGGTGCCGCGCGACCAGGTCCGCCTCGAGGTTCAGCTCCGTCCCCGGCCCGGCCTCGCCCAGGGTGGTGCGGGCGAGCGTCTCCGGGATGAGCGCCACCTCGAAGCTCTGGCGGTGCGCCCGTGCCACCGTGAGCGAGACCCCGTCCACCGCGATGGAGCCTTTCTCGGCGACGAGCGCACCGATGGCCGCCGGGAGCTCGACGGTGAGCCTCGCCCCTTGCCCCTCCGACACCCGCGCGAGGACCCTCCCGGTGGCGTCCACGTGCCCCGC
>DATJVF010000481.1:0-20200 GCA_035501995.1 Anaeromyxobacteraceae bacterium | reverse complement strand
AACTGGTTGTTGAGGTTCACGAGGTTCAGGCCGGTGGGGGTCACGGTCACGAACTCGTTCGTGTAGGTGGCGAACAGCCGCACGTCCTCGAGGTGGCTCGCCCACGGGACGAGCCAGGAGAGCCCGGACAGCTCGTAGCCCCAGGTGAGCGAGCCGCCGATGGCCTTGCGCTGGAAGGTCGAGAAGACCCCCTCGGTCACGTAGACGTTCGTGGCGAAGGTCCACTTGGTGTCGAAGAAGTAGGGCTCGACGAACTCGATCTGGCCGAGCTGCCGGATCGAGGAGTAGGAGAGCTGCAGGGAGAGGGTCTGGCCCCAGCCGAGGAAGTTGTTCTGCGAGATCTGGGCGGTGAGGATGAGGTTCTCGTAGGAGGAGTAGCCGGCCCCCACCTGGAAGCTGCCGGTGGAACGCTCCTTCACCATCACCCGGGCCACGATCTTGTCGTCGGCGGTGCCGCGCTCGGTGGTGATGTTGACGCTCTCGAAGAACCCGAGGGCGGTGACCCGGGCCTTGGAGGCGTTGAGCCCCTTGTTGCTGAAGAGCTCGCCCTCGTAGATGCGCAGCTCGCGGCGGATGACCTTGTCGCGGGTCTTGTCGTTGCCGCTGATCTCGATGCGCTCGAAGTAGCACTTGCGCCCGGGCTGGATGTCGTAGGTGAGGTCGACGATGCGGTTCTTGGCGTCGACCTTGGTCTCGGGGTTCACGTTGGTGTAGGCGTAGCCGTCGTCGCGGTAGATGTCGGCCACCGCGATGAGGTCCTTGCCCACCCGCGAGCGCGAGAAGATCTCGCCCGGCTTCACCTGGATGGTGCTGAAGAGCTCCGCCTTGTCGTGGAGGAGCTCCCCCGAGAAGTCGATCTGGCCGATGCGGTACTGCTCCCCCTCCTCGATGTGCAGGGTGATGTAGAGGTAGTGCTTGTCGGGGCTGAGGGCGATGACGGGCTTGCCCACCTTGGCGTAGATGTAGCCGTGGTCCCCGTAGACGAACTGCAGGTTCTGCAGGTCCCGCTGGAACACCTCCTCGCGGTAGTTCCCGGCGCTGGTGATGAGCGAGAGGTAGCTGCCCTCCTGGGTCGACATGGCGCCGAGCAGCTCGTCGCGGGAGAGGTTCTGGTTACCGATGAAACGGATCTCCTTCACCTCGACCTTGGCGTGCTCGCTGACCTCGAAGATGAGCGACACCTGGTTGTCGGGGCGGTCCTCCAGCCGGTAGGTGACCTCGGCCAGGAAGTAGCCCTTCTCCACGTACTTGTCCTGAATCTTCCTGGCGCTCTTCTTGACGAGGTTCAGGTCGAGGATGGCGTTGGCCTTCTGCTCGACGGTGTCCTTCAGGTCGTCGTTCGAGAGCTCCTTGTTGCCGGTGATCTTGAAGTCCCGCACCGCCGGCTTCTCCACCACCCGAACCACGAGGTCGGGGTGATCGGGGTCGCCCCGCTCCTCCACCTCCACGTCCGAGAAGAAGCCGAGCTTCATGACCGCCCGGATGTCCTCGTCGATCTTGGCGAGGTCGAGCGGCTCGCCGGGCTTGGTGGCGAGGGCGGCCCGGATGGCGTCCGCCTCCACCCGCCGGTTGCCCTCCACCAGGACCTGCGAGACCACCGGGCCGGCCGCGCGCGCGGGGGAGCCGAGGGCGAGGGCGAGGGCCGAACCCAGCAGGACGAGGCGCGTCACGAGGGGGCGCAATGTATTGCAAGGAGGCGACATGCATCAAGAAGATCCGGGCTGTGGGTGGCCCGGCGCTACTTTTCGCTAGCCCTCGCGGCCCCTCTAGCCGAGGCGCCCGGCGCTGAGGCGCAGGCGGCGCGGGAGGGCGTCGGCCAGATGCTCGTTGTGGGTGACGATGACCATGGTGATCCCGAGCGCGCCGTTCAGCTCCTGCAAGAGGCGGTGGATGCCCTCGGCGGTGGCCGGGTCGAGGTTGCCGGTCGGCTCGTCGGCGAGGAGCAGGCGCGGCCGCAGGCACAGGGCCCGGGCCAGCGCCACCCGCTGCTGCTCGCCGCCGGAGAGCTCCCCCGGCTTGTGGTCCACCCGGCCGGCGAGCCCCACCCGCTCCAGCATCTCGAGGGCGCTGCGCCGCGCCTGCGGCCGCGGCGAACGCCGGATGAGCGCCGGCATCATGGCGTTCTCGAGGGCGCTGAACTCGGAGAGCAGGTGGTGGCTCTGGAAGATGAAGCCCACCGTCTCGTTGCGGAAGGCGGAGAGCCTCGCCTCCTCGCGAGCGAAGACGTCCTCCCCCTCGAAGAGCACCTCGCCCTTGGTCGGGCGGTCGAGCGCCCCCACCACGTTCAAGAAGGTGCTCTTCCCCGATCCGGACGGGCCGGTGAGGGCCACCATCTCGCCCCGGAGGATGTCGAGGTCGAGCCCCCGCAGCGCCTCCACCCGGCGGGCGGCCCCGCCCTTCTCGGGCGGCATGAGGTAGGTCTTCTCGAGGCCGCGGACCGCGAGGAGCGGCCCCTCGCCGCGCGCGCGGCCCTCCGGCCGGCCTGGACTCGCCTCGGCCATCACTCGCTCCGCAGCCCTTCCACCGGCTCGAGCCGCGAGGCCTTGCTGGCCGGGTAGATGGTGGCGAGGTAGCTGAGCGCCAGCGCCAGGAGCGCCACCAGCCCGAACTCGGTGGGATCCATGACCACCGGGAGGTTCGAGATGTAGTAGACCTCCGGGTCGAGCGGGATACCCACCTTGGCGATGAGGAGGCAGGTGCCCACCCCGAGCAAGAGCCCGAACACCGTACCCACCGCGCCGATGATGACGCCCTCCGCCACGAAGATCTTCATGATGCTGGGCTGCCCGGCGCCCATGGCCTTCAGGACCGCGATCTCGCGGCGCTTGTCGAGGACCTGCATGATGAGGGTGGCGACGATGATGAAGCTCGCCACGAGGACGATGAAGCCCAGGATCACCGCCATCACCACCTTCTCCATCATGAGGGCCGAGAAGAGGTTGCGGTTGAGCTGGCCCCAGTCCCGCACGCGGTAGGGGTAGCCCTCGAGGGCGGTGAGCACGCGCCTCAGGATCCCCCGCGCCTCGTCGACGTTGTCGACCTTGAGCTCGAGCCCGGTCACCGCGTCCCCGGTGCCGAAGAAGCGCTGCGCCTCGGCGAGCTCGATGTAGGCGAACTTGGAGTCGTACTCGTACATCCCGGTGTAGATCACCGCCGCCACCCGGAAGGGCCGGCTCTTCGGCTGCGGGCCGGCCGGCCCGAGGTCCCCGAGCGGCGAGATGACGTGGACGGTGTCGCCCACCTCCACCCTGAGCGCGCGGGCCATCTCCTTGCCGATGGCGATGCCGGGGAGCACCCGCGCCGGCGCCGGCGGCGCTGGAGCGGGCGGGGGCGGCAGGGCCTTCTCCTCGCCCTCGGCCGGGGCGAGGAGCGCGTCGCCCTTCGGCGAGGACCGCTCCTCGCGCCGCCCCTCGGCCGGGGGCGGGATCTCGGCGGGGTGGTCGAGGTAGGCGAGCCGGCCCTCGCCGGGCAAGACGTCGCGGGCGAGGTGGGTCACCGTCCCCACCGTCGCGGGGTCGATGCCCTTCAGCACCGCGCCGGTGAGGTTCTGGTCGGCCGACACCATCACCTCGTTGTAGAGGAAGGGCGTCGCGCCCACGACCCCGGGGACGGCGAGCACCTGCTCCCGCGTCTGCCGCCACTCGGTGAAGTCGTTCTGGCCGTACTTCATGACGATGCCGTGGGCGTTCGTCCCCAGGATCTTGCCCTTGAGATCGCCCTCGAACCCGCTCATGACCGAGAGCACCACCGTGAGGGCCCACACCCCGATGGCCACCCCGCCGATGGAGATGAGGGTCATGAGCAGGGTGGCCGGCATGCGCGGGTGGAAGACGAGCTCGCCGCGCCTCACCGACCGCCGCTCGCTGCGTTCGCGCCGGTAGGACCAGGCCCCCGCCGCGAGGAGCCCGGGCACGATGCCGGTCACCACCAGGAGGAAGAGCCCGAGGAGCGTGCGCGGGGCGAGCCGCAGGTGGCTCCGCGCCACGAACAGCTCGTAGGAGAGGGAGGCGTCGAGGCGCCCTCCCCCGAAGAGCAAGAACCCCAGCGAGGCGCCGGCGAAGGCACAGGTCCCGGAGAGGAGGGCGGTGAAGAGCAGCCCGAGCACCACCACCAGCGCCCCCTGCGCCTCCCAGCCCACCAGGGCGAGCCCGGTCGAGCGAAGCCTCGGCAGGACGAGCAGCACCGGCCCGAGGAGCAGGGCGAGCAGGACCAGCGTGGCGCTCGCGATCTCGAAGAAGCCGATGCGCCGGCCGACCGCGGCGCCGAGGAGGCCGCCCGCGAAGGCCACCGCCGCGCCGAGGAGCACCGCCAGGAGGGTGGCGAGCCCGCTCGCCAGCCCCAGCCGATCGAGGAGGACCACCTGGCCGAGGCCGGCCACGAGCGGGGCGGCCAGCACCCCGGCCGCCGCGAAGCCGAAGGTCGCCGGGGAAAAGGCGCTCGGCACGTGGGGGGGGGACCCGGGCCAGGGCTCGGCCGGGGCGGGGCCGGGCGGGGTGGCGGCGAGGTGGGGCGTGGCGGTCACGGGTGGCTTCGGGGGCAACGCGCGGGAGGGCGGCTTAGTCCCGGCCCTTGAGCAGCGGGAAGAGCACCACGTCGCGGATGGAGGCCGAGTCGGTGAGGATCATGGTCACCCGGTCGATGCCGATCCCCTCCCCGGCGGTGGGCGGCATGCCGTGCTCGAGCGCCCGCACGAAGTCCTCGTCGTAGGGCATGGCCTCCTCGTCGCCCCTCGCCTTGGCCGCCATCTGGGCCTCGAAGCGGGCGCGCTGGTCCATGGGGTCGTTGAGCTCGCTGAAGGCGTTCGCCACCTCCATGCCGGCCACGAAGAGCTCGAAGCGGTCGACGAGCCGCGGATCGGCGTCGCGCCGGCGCGAGAGCGGGCTCGTCTCGAGCGGGAAGTCCACCACGAAGGACGGGCGGTCCTTCGGCAGCTCCGGCTCGCCGACCAGCTCGAAGGCGATGGCGAGGGCGTCGCCCGGGGAGCGGCTCGCGGCCTGCTCGAGCTTCCAGGCGCCCTCCGAGTCGTTCTCCCGGCTGGCGGCGCGCGCTACCGCCTCGGCGAGCCCCCGCCCGGAGAGGGCGTCCTCGGGCGAGAGGCCGAGGGCCCGCGCCCCCGTCTCCAGCATGGAGACGCGCGGGTAGGGGGGCGTGAAGTCGATGCGCTGCCCCTGGAAGGTGACCACCGGCGAGCCGTTCACCTCCACCGCCAGCCGGTGGAACAGCTCCTCGGTGAGGCGCATGAGGTCCTCGTGGGTGGCGTAAGCCTGGTAGAACTCGATCGAGGTGAACTCGGGGTTGTGGCGCCGGTCGATGCCCTCGTTGCGCCAGATGCGGCCGATCTCGTAGACCCGCTCGAGGCCGCCCACCACCAGGCGCTTCAGGTGCAGCTCGGTGGCGATGCGGAGCTTGAGGTCGAGGTCGAGGGCGTTGTGGTGGGTCTCGAAGGGGCGCGCCGCCGCGCCGCCCGCCTCCTCGGGCTTGTGCAGGGTGGGCGTCTCCACCTCGAGGAAGTCGCGCTCGTCGAGGAAGCGGCGGATGCCGGAGATGATGCGGGCCCGCTTGCGGAAGGTCTCGCCGACCCCGGGGGTGACGATGAGGTCGACGTAGCGCCGGCGGTACCGCTCCTCGACGTCGGAGAGGCCATGCCACTTCTCGGGGAGCGGGCGGATGGACTTCGTCAGCACCGTGAAGGTCTCGGCCTCCAGCGACAGCTCCCCGGTCTTGGTGCGGGTGGCCGGCCCCTCGGCGGCCACCACGTCGCCCACGTCGAGGAGCCGGAGGAGCTCGAAGGCGCGCTCCCCCACCCGGTCCTTCTTGAGCCAGACCTGGATTTCCCCCGAGCGGTCGCGCACCCTCAGGAAGGCGGCCTTCCCGAAGCTGCGCAGGGCGAGCACCCGGCCGGCGAGCGACCAGCGGCCCGGGTCCTTGGCGATCTGCTCCAGCGCTTCGTCGCGGTAGCGGGCGTGGATATCGCGGGCGAGATGGCGGGGCGCGTAACCGTTACCGTACGGGTTCACGCCGAGCTTCTTGAGCTCCTCGGCCTTGCGGATGCGCTGGGCGACGATCTCGCGTTCGGTGGACCCCAGTTCCTCGGGCATGTGGTTTCGGGCCTCGGACCCCCGCCTTTTCTCTCCGGCGCTCCAGAAAGGGATGCCGGAAGGTACCCGTCCGCCCGGAGGGGGTCAAATCGGGCGCGCGCCGGCCGCCGCCCCGGCGAGGGCGCCCTCAGGGCGCGCCGTACACCCGCCAGTCGAGCTCGGGGAAGATGTTGTCCTTGCCCTCCACGAAGGACAGCCAGGCCTCGTCGAGGCCGCCCTGCCGGATCTGGTCGTGCAGGCGGGAGAAGCGGAGCAGGTGGTCCTTGGTGCGCCGGACGGCGTACTCCACCATGGTCCCGGTCTTCATGATGAAGGCCCAGTCGGAGGACTGGGCGAGGAGCAGCTCGCGGCCGGCCTGGTTGAGGGCCCGCCTTCTAAGGCCCTCGGCCTCCGGGAAGTCCCTGGCGAGCGCGATCATCCGCTCGGTGGCCTTGTGCAGGTGGCGGTAGACCCAGTCATTTGAGCCGTCGAGCCACACCCCGGCGTAGCCCCCCGATCCCCAGGAGGAGAGCGGCGGGGTGGCCACCTGCTGCTCGGGGTTCTCCCGCAGGTAGTCGCCCGGGGTGGCGAGGCGCAGGACGCGCTGGTCGAAGGCGACCTTGCGGATGAGGAAGTCCAGGAAGGTCGGGCCCTCGTGCCACCAGTGGCCGTAGAGCTCGGCGTCGTAGGGCGAGACGACGATGGGCCGGTTCCCGGCCATGCGCGCGGCGAGGTGCTCGACCTGGCGCTCCCGGTTGAACAGGAAGTTCCCGGCGTGGGCGGCGGCGCGCTCGCGGGCCCGCCCCGGGTCGTAGGGCTGCTTGTGCGCGGTCTTCCCGGTGATGCGGTAGTACTTGATCCCGAGGTTCTTGCGCTGGCCGGTCGGCTGCACGTAGTCGCGCACGTAGTCGAACTCGAGGTCCCAGCCGATGTCCCGGTAGAACTCGCGGTAGTCGGGATCGCCCGGGTAGCCGTGCTCGGCGCTCCACACCTGCATCGACGACTCGGGATCGCGGCCGAAGGCCGCCACCCCGGCCGGTGTGAAGATGGGGGCGTAGACGCCGTAGCGCGGGCGGGGGGTGGCGTCGGTGACGCCGTGGGTGTCCACGAAGAAGAAGCGGATGTTCTGCTCGGCGAGGAAGCGCTCGAGGCCGGGGTAGTAGCCGCACTCCGGCAGCCAGATCCCGCCCGGATCCCGCCCGAAGTGCCGCCGGTGGTGGGCCACCGCCACCGCGATCTGGGCGCGCACCGCCTCCGGGTACATCTGCAGCAGCGGCAGAAAGCCGTGGGTCGCCCCGCAGGTGCACAGCTCGAGCCGCCCGGCGTCCTCGAGCCGCTTGAAGGCCCCCACCAGATCCCGGCGGTAGCGCTCGCCGAAGAGGGTGGAGAGCTCGCGGAACTCGCGCTGGTAGTGGAGGGCCAGGGGGTGGAAGGTCGGGTCGGTGCGGGTGCGGTGCACCTCCCGATCGGCCAGCTCGCACAGCCGTTCGAGCCTCACCGCGTAGCGGCCCATGAGCAGCTCGTCGCGCAGCATGGCCACGAGCGGCGGCGACATGGTGAGGGAGATACGAAAGGGCACCCCCTCGTCGGTGGCCCGATCGAAGACCCGCAGGAGCGGCAGGTAGGTCTCGCTGATGGCCTCGTAGAGCCAGTCCTCCTCGAGGAAGTCCTCGAACTCCGGGTGACGCACGAAGGGAAGGTGGGCGTGCAGGTGCAGCGAGAGGTACCCGAGGACGTCGTGGGCCATGGCCTAGGGGCCCTCCCCGTCCAGGCCGGGCGGCGCGCTCGGCGAGGAGGGGCCCGACGGCGAGGTGGGTCGTCCCCCCATGCCCCCGGCCCCGCTCGAGGCCATGGCGCGGCCGGGGAAGCGCGCCCAGTCCGAGAGGCGCGCGAGCTCCGAGCGCAGGTCCTCGGGGAACGGGAGCCCCGCGCGGGGCTCGCGGAGGAGGCGCTGCAGGGGCTCGCCCCACAGGATGCGCATGAACCGGTCGTCGACGAGCGCCGATGGGCCGGCCCCGGGCAGGCTCATGGGGTTCGAGCGCGGGGGCACGAAGCGTTCCTGCCCGTGGCGATCGACGAGGTGGATCTCGACCTCGTAGGCCCGGCCCGGCTCGAGGTCGTGGAGGTAGTAGCTGCGCGACTCGAGCGCGAATTCGACCACCCGTAGGCGGGAGAGGCTGCCGTCCGGCTCGCGGGCGAAGATCCACAGCTCGGGGCGGGCCCCCTCGAGGCCCTCGAAGGCCCGCCTGAGCGTCTCGCCCGCGTGGTCCCAGTAGACGAAGAGCGTCCGCGGGTCGCGCGGCAGGGCCACGAGGGCGTCCTCGCCGTAGCTCGGGGGCAGCTCGCCGAGCGCCTCGTCGAAGGGGACCGTCGCGCTCTTCTGGGTGCGCCTCGGCCGCGCGGGGCGCGCCGCCCCGAGGGCGCTCTCGGTGAGGGGATGGGGCGCCTCCCGGGCCGCCTCCTCGCCCATCACGCGGGCCACCATGTGCCCTTCGGGATCGGGCTCCGGCTCCCCCGGGCGCGGCGGGCCGAGCCCCCCCTTCCCCGCGGCGGCGGCGGGCGCCTCCGGACGCCTCGTCCGGGCCGGCCGCGCGCGCCCCTCGTCGCGGCTCACGCTCGAGGCCGGCTCGGAGGGTGCCGGTTCGGCCTTCTTCCGCCGGCCCCTCTTCCCGGTCCCGGTCGGCTCCCCGAGCCTGCGGGAGGCCTTTTCGGCGGCGCTCGCCACCCGCGCCTTGGCGGCCGAGAGCGCCTCGATGAGCTCGCCCTTGGTCTTGAAGCGCGCGTGCTCCCGGCCGAGGGACTTGCGCGCGAGCTCGCGCAGGGCCTCGAGGGAGAGCTTCTTCAAGTCGGCCATGTCCCCCCTTGAAGCAGCCGCTCCGCGGAGCGTCAAGCATAAGAAAGGGGCCGTCGCCTCGCGGCGCGGACCCTGACGGCGGGACGGGTCCGCCTTTCTGGTAAGCTCTCACCCGAAGCAGGACGGATCGGGCCGATGGACGTCGATCGAGCGAGCGGGGACCGGCGGTGCCCGGTGTGCGGGGGCGCGCACGCCGGGCAGGCCTGCCCGCAGCGGCCGCCCGCGCCGGCGGCCGCCCCGGGCGCGGGGATCCTGCCGGACCCGCTGGTCGGCTCGATGGTGGGGAGCTTCCGGATCCAGCGGCTCCTCGGCCGCGGCGGGATGGGGACCGTCTACCTGGCCGAGCACCCGGTCATCGGGAGCAAGGTGGCGGTGAAGTTCCTCCACGAGTCCATGTGCACGAGCCCGGAGCTGGTGGGCCGCTTCTACGACGAGGCCCGGGCGGTGAACCTCATCGGCCACGAGAACATCGTCAGCATCTACGACCTCGCCCTCCTCCCGCCGAGCCGCTACTACATCGTCATGGAGTACCTCGACGGTTCCCAGCTCTCGTCCTTCTTGCGGGCCGGCCGGGTGGAGCCGCCGATCGCCACCGCCATCCTCCTCCAGCTCACCGACGCCCTGCGGGCCGCCCACGGGCGGGGCATCGTCCACCGCGACCTCAAGCCCGAGAACGTCTTCCTCCTGCAGCGCCACGGGTCGCCGCATTTCGTGAAGCTGGTGGACTTCGGCATCGCCAAGCTGGCCGACAAGCAGACCCAGGGCAGGACCGCGGCCGGGGTGATCATCGGCACCCCCGAGTACATGGCCCCCGAGCAGTGCGACAACCGGCCCATCGACCGGCGCACCGACGTCTACGCCCTGGGGGTCATGGCCTACGAGATGGCCACCGGCCGCCTCCCCTTCACCGGGCAGGGCGTGCCCCAGCTCCTGCTCGCCCAGCTCACCCAGGCTCCCGCCCCTCCGCGCGAGGTCGAGCCGGCGGTCTCGCCCGCCCTGGAGCGCGTGGTCCTGAAGGCGCTCGCCAAGTCGCCCGCCGAGCGCTTCCAGGACATGGCCGAGTTCGCCGCCGCGCTCGAGGAGGCGCAGCGGGCCCTTGGCGCGCCGCACGGCCCCTCGCCGGAGTCCGCGGCCCCGGCGGCCCCGGAGGATCCGGCCGCGGCGGGGCTCCTCGTCCGCTTCCCGGACGGCGAGGAGCGGCGGCTCAAGGCGAGCGAGGTGAGCCGGGGCGGCCTGTTCCTCGGCCTCGAGGAGGCCCCGCCCCCTCTCTTCTCCACGGTGACGGTGGCCTTGCCAGGCGCCGCGGGGCCGGTCGAGCTGCGCGGCGAGGTGGTGCGGCACGTGGCGCAGAAGGACGCCGGGCGCTGGGGCATGCAGGCCGGGTTCGCGGTCCAGTTCGGGAGCCTGAAGCCATCCGAGCGCCAGGCGGTGGACGCGCTGGCGAAAGGGCGGGAGGGCCGCCCCGAGCGGCCCGCCGCGCCGCCCCCCCTCACCCTCGAGGCCCTCGAGCGGCGGGCCGCCGCCGGGCCCTACGAGCTCCTCGGGGTGCGCGCCGACATGGGCTTCCCGGAGATCCGCGCCGGGGCCCGCCTCCTGCGTAGCCAGGTCGACGCCCTCAGGCTGCGCCTCCCGGCGGAGCAGCAGGGGTCGCGGGTCACCGAGGTGCTGGCGCGGATCGAGTCCGCCCTGGCGCTCCTCGGCACCCCGGTCGAGCGGCTCATGTTCGACGCCCGCCGGGGCAACTTCCACGGCGTCGCCCACTGCGTCACCGCCGGTGTCACCTCGGCGGTGCTCGAGGCACGGCGGCGCACCCTGCTCGCCGAGGCCCCGCAGCGGGGCGACGAGGCCGGCCGCCAGCTCGCCCGGGCCCAGGTGGCCGCCAAGCTCGGCAACACCCAGGCGGCCCTCGCCGCCTACGAGGCGGCGCTCCAGGCCGACCCGCTCGACCTCTCCGTGCACCAGAGCTACTGGGAACTCAAGCGCCGCTCCGAGTCCCCCTGACCCGCCCCCGCGCGCGGTCTTTTCTCCCCTCGGGGAAAGCCGCCTACAATCGGGCCCGCGCATGCCGGCCCTCGCCCTCCCCGCGCTGCTCCTCGTCCTCGCGCTGCCCCCCGAGGCGGCGCGGCCCGAGGAGGGGGCGCTCTCCCGACGCTACCTCATCGAGCGGGTGGAGTTCGTCGGGCTCGACCGCACCCGCCCTTCCGAGGTGCGGCGGCACCTCGAGGTGAGCGAGGGGGAGGTGCTCGACGATCAGGCGGTCCGCCTGTCGCGCCTGCGCCTCCTCCAGCTCGGCTGGTTCTCGAGGGTCGAGACCCGGGTCGAGCGGGGGACGAAGCGCGGCCGGGTGGTGCTGGTCTTCGAGTTCACCGAGCGCAACACACTCATCGTCTCCGATCTCGTGCTCGGCTCGACCGGCCCGCAGCCCATCTACGGCGGCTTCGGCCTGTCGGAGGGCCACTTCCTCGGCCTGGGCCTCGGTCTGTCGGGAGCCTTCGTCTACGGCGGCACCCCCTCCGAGCAGCCGCTCGCCCCGGCCCGCTTCGCGCTCAAGGGCGCCTTCTTCGACCCCGAGTTCTCCTTCGGCCGGCTCCCCATGGTGGCCGGGGTCTCGGCGGTGTTCCTGCACGGCGAGGAGTTCGCCTGCACCGACCCGGGGTGCGACGCCTTCGCGGGACACTACGACCGCGCACCGCGCCTGCGCTACGAGCGCCTGGGGGGCGAGTTCTCGGTCGGGATCCGGCCCGGGCCCTTCGAGCGGCTCCTGGCCGGCCTGCGGGTCGAGGGGGTGCAGGGGAGCGCCGTGCCCCCCGCCGGGGGCGCCGGGCAGGGCCCCCTCCCTCCCCTCCACCTCGGGCGCTCGCTCATCACCGCCCTCACCGCCAGCTACGAGCGCGACACCCGCGACGACCTGTTCTTGCCCACCCTGGGCACGCGGCTCCAGGTGAGCGTGGTGCTCGGGACCGAGGAGCTCGGGGGCGACTACGAGTACAGCCGCTACTTCCTCCAGCTGGAGAGCGACCACGCTCTCCCCTGGGGCGACGCCTTGCGGCTCAGCGGAGCGGCGGGCGCCGTGCAGGGCGACGCCCCCTTCTTCGAGCGCTTCTACCCGGCCGACTTCGCCTACTTCTCCATCGGGCCAGCGCTCGGCCGGGCCCTCGAGCTCAACTTCTCCACCGACAACCGCTACGACGCCTACCTGGGGATGCTGGGCGTGGAGTACGCGGTGCCGCTCTGGTCCTCGGGCGCCTTCTTCCACCGCGGCTACCTCGCTCTCGGCGCCCGCTTCGTCTACAGCGCCGTCCGCGCCCGGGCCCCCCGCACCACCGCCTCCAGCACCCCCTTCTCCGGCGACGTGGCCCTGCGCCTCGACACCCCGGTGGGCAGCTTCAACCTCTCGGCCGGCTACGCGCTCGACAACTTCCTCTGATGGTCCCCCTCCTCCGCCGCGCCGGGCTCCTCGCCCTCGCCCTCGCGCTCGCCACCCGGGCCCGGGATGCCCCGCGCCCGCTCGCCAGCACGGTGGAGGCGAAGGACGGCCGGCTCCTCGCCACCCTCGACCTCGCCCCGGCCTTCCCCCAGGACCTGAAGCGGGTCCTCTCGAACGGGCTCAGCAACGTCATCGTGCTGCACGTGGCGCTCGTCCCCGAGCACGGCGACGAGCCGGTCGCCCTCTACGGCCGCGAGGTCGACGTCCTCTACGACGTGTGGGAGGAGAGCTACACCGTTACGGTCAAGGACCCCTCGAACCCGCGGGGTCTCTCGCGCAGCTTCCGCGACTACGAGGAGCTCCACGCCTTCCTCGCCGAGGCCCGGGCCATCGACCTCGGGTCGGCCGCCGAGCTCGGGTCGAAGAGCTGGGTCTTGCGGACCCGCATCGAGCTCAACCCGGTCTCGCGTGAGCTGCTCGATCGCACCCGGGAGTTCATCGCCAACCCGGCCGCCGGCGGCCGGGGCGGCGCCCCCTCGCGCAGCGTGCTGGGGGCCATGGCGAGCTACCTCCTGCGGGGGGCCGAGCCGGGGGCGGAGGTGGCCCGCTTCGAGTCGGCACCCTTCACGGCGCGCGAGGTCTCGACCCCGTGACCGCGCCGAGCGACCGGGCCCCCGAGCCTCCGGCCGCCGGCCCCGCCCGCCGCCGGCGGCGGCCCAGGCTCACCCCGTCCCGCTTCGAGCTCAAGATCGCGGGCGCGCTGGTCCTCGCCGCGGTGGTCCCGCTCGCCGCCGCCCTCTGGCTCGCCCGCACCCTCACCGAGGAGAACCTGGCGGTGGCGCTGAACCCGCGGGTGGTGGCGAGGCTCGAGGCCACCCCGGCCCTGTACGGCGACCTGTTCCAGGCCCGCAAGCAGCTCTACGCCGAGCAGGCGCGCACCCTGCTCGGGGAGCTGCCCCAGAATCCCGCCCGCCTGAAGGCGTTCCTCGCCGCGGCGGTCGAGCGCACCCCTCGCCTAAGGCGCGCGGCCCTCCTCGACGGGGGCGGGGCGGTCCTCTACGAGGCTGAGGCCAGCGGTCCGAACCCCGACGGCGAGTGGCGCCCGGCCACCGCCGGTCCGGTGGCGGTGCCGGACCCGGCCCGCCACGGGCTGCCGGCCGGGGCGGCCCTCGAGTGCACCTTCGCGGTGGAGGCGCGCTTCTTCGCCGACCTCTCAGAGGCGCGCGATCTCGCCGAGGTCTACCACAGCGCCGAGGCCCTCCGCGCCGACATCCAGCGCAGCTACGTGCGCGCCTTCGCGGTCCTGCTCGGCGCCTGGGCGCTCGCGGCCGGGCTCGCCGGCGCGCTCCTCGCCCGGCGCACCACCGCGCGCCTGGGAGACCTCCTGCGGGCGGTGCGCCAGCTCGCCAAGGGGAACCTGTCGGTGCAGGTGGAGGCCGGCAGCGCCCGCGACGAGGTGGCCGGGCTGGCGCGCGCCTTCAACGCCATGGTGCGCGAGGTGCGCGAGAGCCGCGACCGCATCGTCTACCTGGAGAAGATCTCCGGCTGGCAGGAGGTGGCGCGGCGGCTGGCCCACGAGATCAAGAACCCCCTCACCCCCATCCAGCTGGCCTTCCAGCAGCTCGAGGCGCGCTACCCCTCCCGCCCCGCCGATCCCGAGTTCGCCCGGCTATTGGCCGACGCGGGCGACATCGTGCGCGAGGAGATCGGGACCTTGAAGCGGCTGGTGGAGGAGTTCTCCTCCTTCGCCCAGCTCCCCGAGGTGCGGCTCGAGCCGGCCGAGCTGAACCTGTTCCTGGAGGAGTTCGTGCGCACCAGCCCCCAGCTCGGCGAGGAGGCCGAGCTCCTCCTCGAGCGCGGGCCCGACTGCCCGGTCGCGCTCGACCGGGCCCTCATGCGCCGGGTGCTCACGAACCTCATCCGCAACGCCATCGCGGCCTCCCGGCCGGCCCGCGCCCGCCTCCACCTTTCGGTGGCCCGCCTCGAGGAGCACGCCCGGTTCACCGTGGCCGACGAGGGGCCCGGCGTCCCCGCGGAGCTGCGCGAGCGCATCTTCGACCCCTACTTCACCACCCGGCACGAGGGCACCGGGCTCGGCCTCGCCATCGTGAAGAAGATCGTCCTGCAGCACGGGGGCGAGATCGCCGTCTCGGCCCGCCCGGGCGGCGGGGCGTCCTTCGCGCTCGAGCTGCCGCTCGCCGCCCACGAGGCGCCGACGGCGAGGGAGGAGTGAGCGCCCGGCCGGGTGCGCCGGCCGAAGCCTTTCGCCGCCCTACCGCCGCCGCTACAATCCGCCCGCCATGGAAAGCCCCCTCGAGAGCTCCGTCGCCTTCGTCACCGGCGCCACCGCCGGCTTCGGCCGCGCCATCGCCGAGAAGCTGACCGGTCTGGGGGCACGGGTGGTGCTGGCCGGTCGCCGGGTGGACCGCCTCGAGGCCCTGGCCCGCGCGCTCGGGGACCGGGTCCACCCCCTCGCCCTCGACGTGCGCGACCGGGGCGCGGTCCTCGCCGCTCTCTCCTCGCTGCCCGCCCCCTTCGCCGAGGTCGACCTCCTCGTGAACAACGCCGGGCTGGCCCTCGGGCTCGAGCCGGCCCACCGCGCCAGCCTCGACGACTGGGACGCCATGATCGACACCAACTGCCGCGGCCTCGCCCTCTGCACCCGGGCCCTGCTCCCCGGCATGGTGGCGCGCGGCCGAGGCCACGTGGTGAACATCGGCTCGGTGGCGGGGAGCTACCCCTACCCGGGCGGCAACGTCTACGGCGCCACCAAGGCCTTCGTGCACCAGTTCTCCCTCAACCTGCGCGCCGAGCTCCTCGGGACGAAGGTGCGGGTCACGGTGGTCGAACCCGGCATGGCCGAGACCGAGTTCTCGCTCGTGCGCCTGCGGGACGAGTCCAAGGCCCGCGCGGTCTACCAGGACATGCAGCCGCTCAGCGCGGAGGACGTCGCCGAGGCCGTCCTCTGGTGCGTCACCCGGCCCGCCCACGTCAACGTGAACGTGGTCGAGCTCATGCCGACCCAGCAGGCCTTCGGGCCGTTCGCGGTCGACCGCCGGCGCTAGAGGGGCCCGAGCCCGGCGCTCGCTTTGGGGGCCGCGCCTTCCCGGCCAGGCCTCCCGCTTATAATCGCCGGATGGACGAAGGTAAGCCGAGCGTCCTCGTCGTCGACGACGAGAAGAACATCCGCCGCACCCTGAGGATGGTCCTCGAGACCGAGGGCTACGCGGTCCTCGAGGCCGAGAGCGCCGAGGAGGCCCTGAAGCTCCTCGAGGCCGAGCCGGTCGACCTGGGGATGTTCGACGTGCGTCTCCCCGGGATGGACGGGCTCGCCCTCCTCTCGCGGGCGCGAGAGCTCTGGCGCGACCTGCCGGTCATCGTCATCTCGGGGCACGCCGAGACGCCGGACGTGGTGGAGGCCATGCGGCGGGGGGCGCTGGACTTCTTCTCGAAGCCGGTCGACCGCGAGCGGGTGGTGGTGAGCGTCAAGAACGCGCTCGCCCGGCGCTCCCTGGAGGAGCGGGTGAAGGAGCTCTCCTCGCGCGAGCGGCGCTTCGGCGACGAGATGCTGGGCGAGAGCGCCGCCCTGCGCGCCCTGCGCGAGCAGATCGTCAAGGTGGCGCCCACCCAGGGCCGGGTACTCATCAGCGGGGAGTCCGGGACCGGCAAGGAGCTCATCGCGGAGGAAATCCACCGCCTCTCGAAGAGGTCCGGCGGACCGTTCGTCAAGGTGAACTGCGCCGCCATCCCCTCCGAGCTCATCGAGAGCGAGCTCTTCGGCCACGAGAAGGGTAGCTTCTCGGGCGCGGCCGCCCGGCGGCGCGGCCAGTTCGAGGTGGCCCACGGCGGGACCCTGTTCCTGGACGAGATCGGCGACATGAGCTCCTCGGCCCAGGCCAAGGTGCTGCGGGTGCTGCAGACCGGCGAGGTGACGCGGGTGGGCTCGGAGCGCGCCTTCACGGTGGACGTGCGGGTGGTGGCCGCCACCAACAAGGACCTCGAGGCCGAGGTGCGCGAGGGGAACTTCCGCGAGGACCTCTTCTTCCGCCTGAACGTGGTCCCCATCCTCGCCCCGCCCCTGCGCGACCACCTCGAGGACGTCCCGCTCCTCGCCGGCCGCTTCGTGCAGCTCGCCACCCGCGAGAACGGGATGCGACCCAAGCCCGTCGACCCCGAGGTCCTCCTGCGCCTCAAGGCCTACCTCTGGCCCGGCAACGTGCGCGAGCTGCGCAACGTCTGCGAGCGGATGGCCATCATGAGCGGCGATCGCATCACCGCCGCCGACGTACCCTCCTACGTCGCCCCCCGGGCGGCGGCGGCCGTCTCCGAGGGCGGCGCGGGCGACCTCTCGGGCTACGGCGAGGTGCCGCTGCGCGAGCTGCGCGAGCTCGTCGAGCGCGACTACATCCTGAAGCAGCTCGAGGCGCACGACTGGAACATCACCCAGGCCGCCCAGGCGCTCGGGATCGAGCGCACCAACCTGCACAAGAAGATCAAGCAGCACGGCCTCAGCCGGACCGGGCGGGCCCCCGAGGAGGCGGAGTAGGGGGCATGCTCTCCCACCGCATCCCCGGTCTCGAGCCGGCGCCCTTCAGGGCCCCCGACGCTCCCGAGCGGCGCGCACGGCTGGCCCGGCGCTTCCCCGCCGGGGTGGCCGCCCTCGAGCTGGCCTGCCAGCGCGCCCCCGACCCGGACCTGGCCCTCGCCGGCGCCGAGCGCTACGCCGACGCCGCCGGCGCCCTCCCGGCCGAGCCCGACCTCCTCGAGGCGCTCGCCCTCCTCTGCGGCGCCTCGCGCATGATCGCCCGGCTCCTCGCCCGCCACCCGCACCTGCTGAGGCGCGCCGCCCGCTCACCCTACCTGCTCGTCCCGCGCAGCGAGGAACGGCTCCGCTGGCTCCTCGACCGCGCGGCGGCCCGCCTCGATCCGGACGATGTCCAGGGCTTCCACCGCCTGCTGCGCCGGCTCCGCGCGCGCGAGGTGATCCGCATCGCGCTCAGGGACCTCCGGCGGGCGCGCATGGGCGAGGTGACCCTCGAGCTCTCGAGCCTGGCCTGCGCCTGCCTGGACGCCGCCATCCGCTTCCACGAGCGCCGGCTGCGGGCGCGCCTCGGGACGCCGGTGGGCCTGGAGGGGCGCGAGCCGGGAGCCGGCTTCTGCGCCCTCGCCATGGGCAAGCTCGGCGCCGGCGAGCTCAACTTCTCCTCCGACATCGACCTCATCTTCGTCTACGGGGCGGACGGGACCACCCGGGGCGAGAATGGCGGCCGCACCCACTTCGCCTACTACGCCAAGCTGGCCGAGCTCGTCACCGAGGCCCTCGCCACCCCCACCGACGACGGCTTCGTGTTCCGGGTCGATCTGAACCTGCGGCCGGACGGGCGCAGCGGCCCCATCGTCAACAGCGTGCGGGCCGCCGAGCTCTACTACCAGTCGTTCGGGCGCTCCTGGGAGCGCAACGCCCTCGTCAAGGCGCGGCCGGCGGCGGGCGACCTCGGCCCCGGGCGCGAGCTCCTCGCGCTCCTCGAGCCCTTCATCTGGCGGGGCTCCCTCGACCTCGAGGTGCTCTCCGAGGTGAAGGCCATGAAGGCCCGCATCGACGCCCGCGCCGGCGCCGAGGGGGAGAAGGACCTGAAGCTCGGACGTGGCGGCATCCGCGAGGCCGAGTTCTTCGTCTCGGCCCTGCAGCTCCTCCACGGCGGGAAGCGCCGCGATCTCAGGGACCGCTCGGTCCTCTCGGCCCTCGACCGGCTCCTCTTCGGAGGGGTGGTGCCGGCCCGCGACCGGGACGCCCTCGCCGACGGCTACCTGTTCCTGAGGCGGGTCGAGCACCGCGTGCAGATGCTCGACGGGCGGCAGACCCACGCCCTGCCCCCGCCGGAAGAGCGGCTGCCCCTCGCCCGCGCCATGGGGATGACCACCGTGGAGCGCTTCGACGAGGCGCTCGCCGCACACCGGGACCGGGTGGCCGCCCTCTTCCGCGACCTCCTCGGGACCGGGCGCGGGGAGGTGAAGCTCGACCCCGAGCTGTCCCTGTTGTGCGACCCGCAGGTCGAGCCGGCCCGGCGCGCCGAGATCGCGGTGAAGCGCGGCTTCGTCGATCCGGACCGGGTGGCGGCCGCGGTGGAGGCGCTCGGGCGCAGGCGCACGCCCTTCTCCCCGAGCGGCGATCCGGTGGCGGCGGTGGGGCTCATGCAGGAGGTGCTCGCCACCCCCGACCCCGACCAGGCGCTGGGCTTCCTGGCCGACTTCGCGACGGCCCTGCGAGCGCCCGAGCCCTACTTCCGCCTCCTCGCCGAGCAGCGGCGGGTGGCGAGGCTGCTGCTCTCGCTCTTCGGCACCTCGGACTTCCTCTCCAAGCGCTTCCTGCGCTACCCCGAGCTCCTCGACGCGCTCCTGCGCGAGGACACCGTGGCGCTCGCCAAGGACCGAGCCGCGCTCGACCTCGAGCTCGGCGAGCGGCTCGGCGGGCCGGACGGGGCGGCCCGAGGTGGCCCCCCGGCCGACCTCGCCAGGCTCGAGGAGCGGCTCGAGGAGACCCTGGGGCAGCTGCGTCGCTTCAAGAACGAGGAGATCCTCCGCATCGCGCTCCACGACATCGCCGGGGTCCTGCCGCTGCCGAGCGTGATGGCGCAGCTCTCCGACCTCGCCGAGGTGTGCCTCTCGCGCTGCCTCGAGCTCGCCGAGTCCGAGGCGCTCGCCCGCGGACGGCTCCCCCGGGAACGCCTGTGCGTCGTCGCCATGGGCAAGCTCGGTGGGCGCGAGATCGGCTACCACTCCGACCTCGACCTCATCTTCCTCTACCGGTCGGGCGAGGCCCTGGGCGACCTGGCCTCCGCCCTGCACGCCGACCACGCCCGCCTCGCCCAGCGCTTCCTCTCCTTCCTGCAGATGCCGCTGCGCGAGGGGTTCCTCTACAAGACCGACACGCGCCTGCGGCCCTCCGGCAACCAAGGGGCCCTCGTCTCGAGCGCCGCCGGCTTCGCCCGCTACCACGGGGCGGACGGGAACACGCCCGTGCGCAGCCAGCTCTGGGAGCGGCAGGCGCTGCTGCGCGCGCGCTTCGTCGCCGGCGACGCCGGCCTGTTCGAGGAGGTCGAGCGCGAGGTGCTCGCCCCCACCCTGTGGCGGGAGCCTCTCGACCGGTCGGCGCTGGCGGCCGAGGTCCGGCGCATGCGCGAGCGCATCGAGACCGAACTCGGCCTCGAGGCGGCCCGGGGGCCGAACCCCAAGGCGGGCCACGGCGGCCTCATCGACGTCGAGTTCGCCGCGCAGTTCCTCCAGCTCGCCCACGGGCACGCCTACCCGAAGGTGAGGACGCCCTCGACGCCCGAGGCCCTCGAGCGACTGCGCGAGGCGGGCCTGTTGCGGGAGGCGAGCTACCGGGCGCTCGCCCGCGGCTACGAGTTCCTGCGGCGGCTCGAGCTCCGGCTGCGCATCGTGCACGACTACACCATCGACCGCCTGCCTCGCCCCGGAAGCGCCCTCGCCCAGCTGGCGCGCCGCCTCGGCTACCACGGAGAGGATCCGGGAGCGCGCCTCATGGCGGACTACTCCCGGGTGACGAGCGACGTCAGGGCCGCCTTCCAGGACGTCGTGCGCTGATGCGCCGAGAGGGCGCGCCACCGGCCGGGGCCCCGTTCGCGCCGGCCCCCCTGGGGGAGGGAGGCCTCCCGCGCCCTTCACCCGGCCAGCGACAGCTCGGCGAGCAGCGGAGCCCGACCGGGTATATACCCTGGCAATCGCTGACGGCTGGACCCGCGGCGGGCACCAAGCCGCGAGGAGGCGGCCGGTGGCCTTTGAACCGGCCTAGCCGAGGAGTGCTCCGTTGACCCTTGCCCC
>DATJVF010000480.1:0-6384 GCA_035501995.1 Anaeromyxobacteraceae bacterium | reverse complement strand
TGGCGATCGTGACGATCGGGTCCTCGTTGAAGTCGGAGCCCCGGACGCGCTCCCCGACCTGCTTCGCGCGCGTGACCACGATGCCGTCGATCGGCGCGTACACCGTCGCAAAGGAAAGGAGGTGGCGGGCGTCGGCCAGCGAGGCGTCGGCCTGCGCGATCCGCTCCGCGGCCGCATCGGCCTTCGCCTGCTCGGTGCGGAGATCGGCGAGCGCGCGATCGACCTCGGCCTGGCTGGCATTGCCCCCGGCGGCGAGCCGCTTCACGCGCGCGAGGTCCTGCTCCAGGCGCGCGATGAAGACCCGCTCCGCGGCGAGGTCGGCCGAGGCGCTGGCGCGGAGGGCCTCTTGCTGCTTCACCTGGGCGGCGTAGCGGCGCGCCTCGATGCGGGCGATGAGCTGCCCGGCGCGGACCCGATCGCCCTCGCGGACCGGCAGCGCGAGGAGGTCCCCGGAGATGTTGGAGGAGACCTTGACGCTGGTGGCCGCCTCCAGCTTCCCGGCCGCCGCCACCGTGCGGGTGATGGCGGTGCGCTGCGCGGTGGCGATCTCGACCGCGAGGGGCGGCTCGGCGCGCGGCCTGAGCGAGAGGGCCACGAGCCCGAGGAGGAGGAGCGCCGAGAGGAGGGTCAGCAGGCGCCGCGGCCAGCTCATCCTCGGCCGGGTCCGGGCCACCGCGGCGACCGCGCCCGTGCGCGCCGGCGCGCGGTCGGGTTCGGCCTCCAGGCTCTGCGGGCGGGCGGGTTCCATGAGCTAGTCCTCGGGCGTCTCGTGGGTCCGCGCCAGCTGGCCCCCGACGGCGCGGTTCAGGTCGGCCCGGGCCACCACCTCGTCGATGCGGGCGTCGAGCAGGTCGAGCCTCGCCTGGGTGAGCTTCAGGCTAGCGTCGCGCATCTCGAGCTGGCTCGCCAGGCCGGCCTCCAGCCGGTCGGCGGCGAGCGATACCCCCTGCTCGGCGGCCCGCAGGTTGCCCTCGGCGATGACCGCCGAGCGCCCGAGCGAGACGAGGTTCGCCCGGGCCCGCGCGATCTCGGCCGAGACCTGCTGCTCGGCTTGCTCGGCCTGGGTGAGGCTCCGCCGCCGGGCGATGGCCGCCCGCTCCTCGTCGGCCAGGGTCTGGCGGCCGTTGAACAGGTTCCACTGCACCACGATCTGGGCGGTGGCGGTGTACTGCTGGGTCGGGTCGCCGTAGACGCCCTCGGATCCGGAGAAGGTCGGCCCCTGGCGGTTGTAGCTGGCCTGGGCCCCCACCACCGGGTACCAGCCGCCGCGGGCCACCGATTCGGCCGCCTCGGCCGCCCGCACGCTCTCCGCCCGCGCCGCGAGCAGCGGCCGCTCGCGCCTGGCGAGGGCGAGGAGCTCCTCCGGCGCCGGAGGCTCCAGGGCGGCGGGGCGGACCGGACCGGCCACGCTCGCGGGCGGCACCACCGCGATGGGCCGGGTGGCCTCGCGCCCCAGGATCGAGGCCAGGTCGGCGCCGGCGAACTCGAGCTGCGCCTCGCCCTGGGCCACCGCGATGCGGTCGTGCCCCAGGTTCCCCTCGGCGGTGAGCACGTCGAGCCTTCCCCCCCGCCCGGCCTCGAAGAGCGCCCGCGCCCGCTCCACGATCTGCTCCGAGCGCGCCACGGTCTCCTCGAGCACCCTGAGGCTCTCCTGCGCCTTCAGGACCTCGAAGAAGCGCCGGGTGGTCTCGAAGGCGGTGGTGAGGAGCGCCTCGTCCACCGACTTGTGGGCGGAGCGCTCGGCCGCCTCCGCCTCGTGGATGGTGTTCCAGTTGCGCAGGCCGTCGAAGATGGGGAGGGCGAGCGTGAGGCCGAGCGCGTAGTCGGCGTAGTCGATGGCGGGGATGGAGACGATCTCCTGCTGGAAGGTGAGCGGGTTCAGCAGGCCGGTCACGGGGTTGACGGTCACCGCCACCGGGAGCGCCTGCACGATGCGCTGGGCGCCCAGGAAATCGTGGCCGAAGGAGGCGTTGAGGTCGAGGCGCGGCAGGACCCCGGCGTAGGACGCGTAGGTGTCGACCCCGGCCCGGGCGGCGTCGTGACGGGCGAGGAGGAGGTCCGAGTTGGCGCGGGCCGCCTCGGCGAGCGCCTCGTCGAGCGTGATGGGAGGCGGAGCCGTGGCGGCGAGGGCGAGGAGCGCGAGGAGGGCGTGCATGCGCTAGGCGGCCCTCCACAGGCCGGGGAGGGCCACCCGGGCCCCGAGGAGGTAGAAGACCCACAGGGCGAGGAGGACCCCGAGCGCCCGCCGACGACTCGCCCCGGCCACCTCGGCCATGCCGAGCGCGAGGAGGACGACCGCCCACAGCGCGAAGAGGTCCAGGCCCTCGGCGAGGTGGACGAGCGGAGGCGGGGCCGCCGGGGAGAGCAGGCGCGCGAGCGCCGAGGGGAAGAGCCCGCCGGCCGCCCCGGGGGGGAGGTCCTTGGCGCGGAGCGCCGCCGGCAAGGAGAGGAGGTCCCGCAGGGCGAGCGGGAGCAGGCCGTAGCTCGCCACCCGGAAGGCGCCGAGGAGGGCGGCGGGCGTCCCGGCCAGCCAGAAGCCGAGGGCGAGCGCCAGGGCGACCCCGCCCGCGCGCAGCGCGGGGAGGGCGAGCGCCTTGGCGTAGGCGAGGAAGGCGCCCACCTTGGCGGCCTGCTCGAGCTTGGCGGTGCGGTCGTGCGGCGAGAGCAGCGCCGTCGCCTGCTGGTCCTTGTCGAGTTCCGCGAGGGCCCCGGCCGCGTAGTCGATGCGCGGGGCGAGAGCCGCGGCGAGGAGCAGGGAGAGCGCCGTCGCGACGAGGAGCGGAGGCCATGGGCTCGCCCGCTCGGCGGCTGGGAGGGCCCGCTCGGGCGCGAGGAAGGTGGCGAGCAGGATCCGCACGGTCGACATGAGCCCGTCCGCGTCTCCTCATAACGAGCGTAGCGGGAACGTATTTCAGGGCCCGATCACCAAAAGAGCAAGCTCCACTTCGCTGGGGAGATCCCAGACGGTGCGCCGCGACGGAATCGGCAGGAAGGACGGCTTTCCGGCCGCGGTGGCTGGGGGCCGAGCCCAGGGAGCCGTCGGCCCCGAGAAAAAAGACGAAAAGCCGGTCGCCCCGAAGGGCGGCCGGCTTTCGAGCTCATCGGTTCTCGCGAAGGGAACTACTGCTTCTTCGCGGCGTCGTCGCTCTTGGCCTTCTTCGCCTTCTTGGCCTTCTTCACCTTCTTCTCCTTGGCAGGAGCCGGGGCGGCCGGGGCGGCGGCGGTGTCAGCGGCCTTGGCCTCCTCGGCGAAGGCGGGGGCAGCCACGGCGATGAAGGCGAGGGCCACGAGCGCGCTCAGGATCTTCTTCATGATGGACTCCTTCGTTCGAAGCGGGCTCGAGCGCCCGCGCGTTGGCCGGGGATTAGGCAAGCCCCGTGCCCCATCTCGGGCCTCGAAATCACTGGATTACTTCTCATGCGGCCCACGGGCGGCCGCGGAATCCCGCCCCAATTGTCCCATTCCTCCCCGATCGGGCCTGTCGCGCGAGGGCTCGCCTCCCTAGCGGCCGGCCCGTGTACGGCGAGCGACCACCTCGAACCCCCGCCGGAAGACCTCCCTGAAGAACGGCGCCTCCCGCTCGACGTCCCACAGCTCGAGGTCGATGGCCTGGCGCGCGCGCAGCCGCAAGGTGACCCGGCCCTCCGCGAGGTGCGCGCGCACCGAGCGGACGGGCTGGCGGTGCGAGGCGTCGAGCGCGTTCGCCACTCGCAGGAGCGCCGAGAGCTTGCGGATGGTGGTGAGCTCGGAGGCCGAGAAATGGGCGAGGTCGGCGCGCTTGCGGTCGGGGGTGGAGCGCCGGTGGTAGCGGGCCACCGTGGCCACGAGCTCGCGCTCGCGCTCTGAGAAGCCCGGCATGTCGGCGTTGGCCACGAGGTAGAAGGTGTGCTTGTGATGCTTGTGGAAGGCGACCGCGTTCCCGAGGTCGTGGAGCACCGCGGCCGCCTCGAGCAGGCGCCTCGACGAGAGGGGCAGGCCGTGCAGGGCCGCCAGGTCCTCGAAGAGGGTCACCGCGATGGCGCCCACCTGCACCGCGTGCCTCTCGTCGAAGGCGAAGCGACGCCCGAGCGCCAGCGCCGCCTCGGCGCCCGAGCGGTCGTCGGGCTCGTCGGAGGCGGTGCGGCGGAAGAGGTCGATGAGCACCCCGTTGCGAAGCCCCGTGTCGACGCTCGTCACCGACTCGAGTCCGAGGTTGTGCGCCACCGCCTCCAGGATCACCGCTCCGCCCACGATGATCTCGGCGCGGCTCGGGTCGAAGTGACGCCGCCGCTCGTCGATGCCCATCGCGGCCAGGTCCTCGACCGCCCGCGAGAGCTCCTTGCGGGTGGCGCTGCGGCCCTTCTCGGCCGCGAAGGCCACCACCGCGTTGATGGTGCCCGAGCTGCCCAGGGCGGCCGGCGGGCGGAGGAGGCGCCGCGGCAGGCCCTCCCGGAAGGCCTCGGCCGCGTAGCTGCGCAGGAGCGCCAGCCGGGCCCGCGTCACCTTGGCCGAGGTCCCGAACATCTCGGTGAGGCGCACCGCCCCCACCGCCACGCTCCACAGCTCGACCGGGTGCTCGCCCTTGGCGAGCGCCACCTCGGTCGATCCGCCGCCGATGTCGATGACGAGCGAGCGGGAACTCTGCGGCCTCCCGTGGAGCACCCCCAGGCAGATGAGGCGCGCCTCCTCGCGGCCCGAGACGATCTCGAGCTCGAGGCCGGCCTCCTCCCGCGCCCGCCGCACGATCTCGAACCCGTTGCGGGCCTCGCGCACCGCGCTCGTCGCCACCGCTCGCACGAGCGCCCCGTCCCGCCGGCACAGCGCGGCGTAGCGGCGAAGGGTGGAGAGGAGCCGGTCCGCCACCGCCCGGGGGATGGAGCCGGTCGCGAAGACGCCCTCCCCCGGCCTCACCGGGTCGCGCTCCTGGTGCAGGGTCTCGAGCGATCCGTCGGGGAGAGGGCGGGCGAGCTCGAGGCGCACCGCGTTCGTGCCGACGTCGATGGCGCCGAGGATCTCGGCCCGCTCCCTGCGCTTCCTCAAACGCTTCCCTCCGCGCTGGAAGTCCGCGAGGGGAATAGCACGTTTCCTCCCCGGGACGAGGGAGCCCCTCTCGCACCGCGCGTCCGAGGTCGTGACTCTTCACGCCCGGGGCCCCGCGCTCACCTCTTTCGGGGGGCACGATCGGGGCCGTCAGGGCTCCCCGGCCCAGCACCCGGAGGGCCCGGGCGAGAGGGGCCCGGGGCGGCGCGCCCCCAAGGCGGGAGCGGACCATGAAGGGTCGACAGGGAACCCATGGCGCGCCGCACGGGGGCCTCGTAATGTGAGAAGTGCGCCTGGCGGGGTGTAGCCGGCCGGAGGTGGAAGATGAGCCTCGTGGTCCTTACCGCACCTCAACCGAGCGCGATTTCCCGGAAGGTCGAAAAATTCACATGGGGCTTGCCCCGGCGGTGCGTCCTCGGCGGGATCTCGAGGGCGCTCGCCCTCTACCACCGCGTGGAGGTGCACGGGCTCGAGGCCCTGCCGCGCGGTCGCCCGCTCATCTTCGTCGCCAAGCACCCCCGCACGTGGCTCTACACCGAGACGCTCCTCCTGGGGGCGCACGCCTGCCAGGCGAGCGGCCTCGTCCCCTTCCGGACGCTGCAGACCGCGGAGGGGCACCGCGGTGAGTCCCTGGCCGGCTGGTTGCGCCGGCAGGTGGGAGGGATCCCGCCGAGCCAGGAGTCGGCGCTGGCGGCGCTGCGCCGCGGCGAGTCGCTGCTCGTCTTCCCGGGAGGGCGCCGCGAGCTGTACGGGCCGCGGGACGCCATCCAGTGGCGGGGGCGACGGGCCTACGCGCGGCTGGCGGCGCTGACGCAGACCCCGGTCGTGCCGCTCGCCATCCTGGGGGCCGACCGCCAGCACCTCCTGAGCGTGCCCCTCGGGCGCGACCGCCTGCTGTTCTTGCCGCTCTTCCCCCTCCCGGTGAAGCTCACCTACCACTTCGGCGCGCCCATGGCCCCTCCGGCGAGCGCCGATGCCGCGGCGGTCGCCTCCTTCAGCGAGGGGGTGGCCCACGCCACCCGCCAGCTCCTGGCCCTCGCCCGCGCCCGGCGCGGCCGCTAGTAGCGGCCGGTGACGTTCGCGAGGACCGAGAGGCCGCCCAGGGTGGCGTCGGCCGGCTGCGGCGACGCCTGCAGGCGGCCGAGCCCGGAGAGCCCGAGGCGCAGCCAGCTCGCGAGGTCGAAGGCTGCCGAGGCGAACAGGCCCGCGGTGACGAGGTCGGAGGCCGGCGCCGCCTGGTGGAGGACGAAGAGCGAGCCCCGGCCGATGAGGCGCAGTCGGCCGAGGAGCGTACCCTCGGCCTGCAGCCAGATGTCGCGCCCGCCGGTCCAGCCCCCCTCCTCGAGCCAGCCGGCCGAGACCCCG
>DATJVF010000479.1:0-19671 GCA_035501995.1 Anaeromyxobacteraceae bacterium | reverse complement strand
CCGCTCGAGGACGCCTTCGAGGGAGTGACCCACTCCATCTGCACCCTGGAGTTCGAGAGCAACCGGGAGCTCTACGACTGGGTCCTCGACCACCTCGGCCCCTTCGACCCCCGGCCGCACCAGTACGAGTTCGCCCGGCTCGCCCTCGGCTACACGGTCCTCTCGAAGCGCAAGCTCCTAGAGCTCGTCAACGAGCGACGCGTCGCCGGATGGGACGACCCGCGCATGCCCACCATCGCCGGCATGCGCAGGCGCGGGGTGACCCCCGAGGCGCTGCGGGACTTCGCCGAGCTCATCGGGGTGGCGAAGAACAACAGCGTGGTGGACATCGGCAAGTTCGAGTACGCCATCCGCAACGACCTCGAGCACCGCGCCCCGCGCGCCCTGGCGGTCCTCGACCCCTTGCGGCTCGTGCTCACCGACTGGCCGCAAGGGCGCCTCGAGGAGCTCGAGCTCCCCTGGTGGCCCGGGGAGCCGGCACGGGGCGGGAGCCGCCAGGTGCCCTTCGGGCGCGAGCTCCTCATCGAGCGGGACGACTTCGCCCTCGACCCGCCGCCCGGCTACCGGCGCCTCGCCCCCGGTCGCGAGGTACGGCTCGCCGGGGCCTACCGCATCCGCTGTCACGCGGTCGAGCGCGGACCGGGCGGCGAGCTGAGCGCGGTCCTGTGCAGCCACGACCCCGACTCGCGCCCCGGCGAGGGCGCCCGCGCCGTGGAGCGCGGCCGCGCCGCCGGCACCCTCCACTGGGTCCACGCCGGCTCCTCCCGCCCGGCCCTGGTGCGCCTCTACGACCGGCTGTTCCAGGAGGAGCAGCCCGACGCCGCGGGGGACTTCCTCTCGGTCTTGAATCCCGACTCCCTGGTGGTGGCCGAGCGGGCCCGGGTCGAGCCGGCCCTCGCCCAGGCCGCTCCGGGGAGCCGCTACCAGTTCCTCCGGCAGGGCTACTTCTTCGTCGACCCGGAGGACTCGCGGCCCGGCGAGCCGGTCTTCAACCGTACCATCACCCTCAAGGACACCTGGGCCCGCGCCTCCCAGGGCGCCGAGGCCGCCGAGGCGCGCCGGCCCCGCGAGAGGAGGCGGGCCGCTCCCCAGGCCGAGGAGGCCCCCCGGAGGTCGCGCGACGACGCCCGCGCCGAAGCGCGGGCCGCGCGCCCGGCGCTGGCTCAGCGCTTCGAGCGCTACCAGGCCGAGCTCGGGATGAGCGCCGAGGAGGCCGCGCTCATCGCCTCCGACGAGGCCACGTCCGGGTTCTTCGACGCCGCGGTCAGGGCCTACCGCGCCGCCGCGCCTGCGCGGGGCGGCTCCCCGCGCTCGGTGGCGCGCTGGCTCGTGAACGAGCTCCTCGGCCTCTCCAAGGGCGAACTCCTCGAGAACCTCGAGCTCGCCGCCCCCGACTTCGGGCGCTTGGTGGCGCTCGTCGACACGGGGCGGGTGACCCCGGCCGCCGGCAAGGTGCTCCTCGCCAGCCTCGTCGAGCGAGGAGGGGATCCGGCCACCCGGGCGGCCGAGCTCGGGCTCGAGAGGGTCATGGACCCCTCGGCGGTGGAGGCCGCCGTGGCCCGGGTGCTCGAGGCGCTGCGGGCCGAGGTCGAGCGCTACCGCGGCGGCGAGAAGAAGCTCTTCGGCGTCCTCGTCGGCGCGGTCATGCGGGAGACGCAGGGTACCGCCGACGCCGGCCTGGTTCGCCGGCTCCTCGAGGAGCGGCTTCGCTAACGTGGCCCCCGTTGGAGGCACCACCTCTTGACGATTCCCAGCCCCTTCCGTTATATGGCCGCGCTCGTCGCGCTCCTCGCGAGCGCGCCGGCGCAGGCCGAGAGGGTGGCGGGAGCCCTCCTGCCGGACGAGGCGAGGGCCATCGAGCCAAACCGCTATCGGATCGACAAGAGCTTCGACGACACGCTGAAATTCTTCAAGACGGTCTACCCCGTCGCCAAGTATCCTAGGAGAACCATCGTCAACCAGCCGGGGCTCAAGGCCGTGCACATCGACAACCCGGACGCGAAGCCCAACGGATGGGATGGCCTGAACGTATACGAGTTCGGGGGCGAGACGCGCGTGTTCGTGCTCGTCGCCCCGGACGACAAGGAGAGGAGAGTCCGGCCGAAGTAGGCCTTTCGGGTTCGTTGGGGGATCGTCTAATGGCAGGACGCCAGACTCTGGATCTGGCTATCTAGGTTCGAGTCCTAGTCCCCCAGCCAACTTCGTCGAGCGCGGCCTCCAGAGTGCCGCGGTGTCGCGATGTGAGCCGGCGTCCCTGCTCGCGCGGAATCGGTCGACGGTCGGGCCCTCCCCCTCGTGAGCGCTCGCTTGAGCGCGAGGGGCGACGGCATTCGGCCGAGGGGCCTCGAGGCGCGGCGAGCGGCGCAGGGCGAGGCGCGCGCGAGGCCGCTCGAATGCTTTAACCCGCGAGAACGCCTGGCCTCTCCGGCGAGGCCCAGCCGGATTGCGGACCCTCGCGCGAAGCCCAGGCTCCCTGCGCTGCATGCGGAGATTGACACCGGAATCGTCCCCCAGTAGATGGGTGCGCGCCCGTGGCCCCTTAGTCTAGCGGTTAGGACGTCGGCCTCTCACGTCGAAGACATGGGTTCAAGTCCCGTAGGGGTCACCACCTTGCCCCGCCACCTCTGCAGAGGTGGCGGGGCTTTTCTTAGAGGCGGGCTCCCCGCGCACCCCCGAGGGCCGGCTCCCCCCCGCGGCCGCGCCCGAAATGCTCATCTTCCGCCTTCGCGCCTGCACGGCGTCCCGGGCGAGTGAACGACGAGCGCGCTCGCCCTCAGGCGCCGGCTGCCGGGTGCGGCGAGCCCTGGGTGGCGGCCTCCGGCTCCTTCGGGCCGCCGCGAACGAACTCCACCCGAGGTGAATCGCTCCGGCCGCCAGGACCACCTCCAGTACACGGGCCGCCTTGGGCGTGGGCCGGCTTCGCGCTGCGAGTTTCGAAGACCCCGCCCGACCCGGGGGGCGTCGAGCGCGCTCGTGCCCACCCTCTACCGAGACGGGTGACTCCTGACGGTGCCCCGGCCTGTGCGCGATCGGAGGCCCGCGCACCTGTTCCTGCAGGGCCAACCTCCTGCTCCGCGGCCGCCCGGCGGCGAACATCGACCACCTCGTTTCGCCGAGCTGCGCATCCGCCGGCTGCCCCGGGCCTGGCGGCCTTGGCGTCCCGAAGCGCGAGGCCCCCTCCCGGGCGCCTCCATCGAACGAGCAGTCGGTCATTAAAAAGGGAGGACCCAATAGGGTCCAGCGCCCTCATAGGGCCGGACGTCGAGCGGCCGCCGGGGGCTAATCGCTCACCGGGTCAAACGTCCGCGATCACATCCCTTTGATGGGCGGGATCGGAGAACCGCCGCCGCGTCCGCACGGGGGTGTGTGTCCCGTGAACGCGTGTCGTTCAAACGCCATCTTTCCACACAGAGGAGGAGTGCCCACCATGCGGGCAGAGGGTGACAAGCGTGCAGGCGATCCCCCCATCCGCCGTCGCGGAGACCGTGCGCAGGGCCACTGTCCGACGGCTCCTACCGCAGGTAGCCTTGGCCGTGTCGCTCGTCCTGGCGGCCTGCGGCAGCTCCGGCCAGGGCCCCGACTTCTACGTACGCGGGGTGGGCGTCACGGTCAACACCACCGCGCCGTTCGCCACCGCCAAGGACTTCCCCGCGCGCGTCGAGAGCACCATCGATGCGGCGCTCAGTTACTGGGGAGGAACCTGGCAGGACCTCCAGGGGTGGACCATCACCTTCGACGGCGCCCAGCACGTCCCGTGCGGCGACGTGCCGGATGCGCTCGGGTGCGCGGACGGAAGCATCAGCCTCTCCACCCGGGACCCGAGCCTCGGCACCTGGGACTGCGTCGAGCAGACCGTGCTCGTCCACGAGGTCGGCCATGCCGTCATCGGCGACCCGGACCACACCGATTCGCGCTGGATGAACTTCGCCCCGGTCAAGCAGGCGCTCGCAGGGCGCACGGGTTACTCGTCCTCGGGCGAGGTGCCCTGCCAGCTCTACCCGAGCGTCTGGCAGCACGTGCTCGGGTCGGAGTGAGGGCGAGCCTTTCCCGCAGAGCCCGTCGGCCGACCCCAGGCTGGTCGGGGCGACCGCGGCGCCACCCGGCCCCGGCCCTCGTACGGGGCGCGGCCCTTCACCGCATCCGCCTCCCGGCGCCACGCGAGAATCTCTCGCAGCAGGACCCCGCGACCGGTTAAACCGAGCCAGGCGGCGGGCGCTCCGGCCGGCGGGGAAGGGTCCTTCGGGCCCGCGCTCCCGCTGCGCACCCGCGGATGGAAAGGCGGCTCGCCAGCTCGTGATCCCGAGGCTCTCAGCGCTCCTCGCGGGAACGCTCGCCGCGCTCGCGCCAGCTCGGGCGGAGTCTTGCGCGCCTGCCGAGGCCGCGTTCGGGGTGACCACCGCCCCGGAGCCCGCCGGGGCTGCTTTGGTAGAGGCCCGCGCCTGCCCGTCACTCCTGAGCCCCCCGGCCGAGGCGTACGCCCTCGGCAGCCCGCCGGTCGGTCCGACCGCTCGGGCGAGCGAGGCGCGCGCGGAACGTGGGCGGCCGCTCCTCGGCTTCATCTCCGAGGTGCGGGTGGGCGCGCTGAGCCACGACGTGCGGTTCTTCAACCTGCGCGAGCTCCGGTTGCCGGACCCGTTCAGCCATCCATTCGAGAGCGGCATGAACCTGAACGGCGAGGTGCTCTTCCTGTCGCCGACGTGGCTCGACTGGGTGGGTGCACCGCGCCCTCGCCTGGGGGGCTCCTTCAACACGGAGCGGTACACCGACAACGCATACCTCGACCTCGACTGGGATCACCTCTTCGGATTCGGCCTTCTCGTGGAGGGCTTCGCGGGCCTCGCCTGGCACGACGGCAAGCTTACGGGCGGGAACCCGGCCTTCGTCGATCTCGGCTCGCGGATCCTCTTCCACATCGGCGCCGAGATCGGCGCTCGCGTGCGAGGCTTCGGCCTGTTCCTCATCTGGGAGCACATGTCGAACAGCGGCCTCGCCTTCAAGAACCAGGGCCTCGACAGCATGGGCGTGCGCTGCGGCTACCGCTTCGACTGAAGAGCGCCCGAAGGGCGCGAGCGGCACCGCGCGGCGGAGCTCGCCCCACCGCCTTGCGCCGGGGACGATCTCGCGCGCTTCCGCCGAGCCCCTCCCCCTCCGGACGGCGTTCGGGGAACCCCGCGGCTACGGGTCCCAGTTCACCCTTTCCTGGAACTCGTGCCAGGCGGGGTCGTCGCACCAGTCGGCCGGCGACACGCCGTCCATCCGGTGGACGCACTTCACGAGCCTCGCCACCTCGGGCTCCTCGCAGCCGAGCGGGGCGAGCCGCTGGTCGCTCAAGGACCTCAGGGCGGCGACCCGCGAGCGCTCGGCCCTGGAGGCCGCTTCCCGCTGCTCCTCGAGGCGCGTCAGGTCCGAGACGCCCAGGCGCCGCGCGGCCTCCTCTTCCTCCCGGACCGCGGCCTTCGCCACGACGAGGTCGTCCGAGGCGCTGCAGAGCAGCACCGAGGCCGCGAGCCGCTCCAAGGCGAGGGCCGGGCCAAAGCTGGCCTCGGGCCCGGGCACCGCCCGCTCCGGCTTGGCGGTCGACCCCGCGCGCGGCAGGTCGATCCGGGCGAGCCAGGCGCGCAGGTCCTCGACGTTCGGCTCGGCACGCGCACGGAGAGCGGCGGCGAGGGCCACCGCGATCGCGAGCGTAGCGCACACTGACCGTCCCAAGCGGGTGCCATCCTACATTGGCGCCGGACGGGTGGCCTACCCCACATTGAGGGTACATGGCGCAGGGCTCATCACCCCCACACGCCGATCTTCCGGCCCTTGTGGCCGGCCTCGCGCAGGACGAGGCCTTCCCCCTTGAAGGCGCGGGCCGCGGAGGGCCCGACGAAGTAGCCCTTCGGCTCGCTCCGCCGACAGCTCTTGCGCAGATAGTCCCCGATGCCCTCGAAGATGGCGCGCAGCCCGCGATGCTTCCCGTAGCGCGCGTTGGGGTCGTCGGAGATGTCGAGCTCGGCCCAGAGCCGGCCTGCCACGAGCTCCCCGGCCTCGCTCTTGAGCGACCGCTCGTAGTGGAAGACGGGCGACGGGACCTCCTCGATGACGAGCATGCCCTTCTCCGGACCGCGCTTCACCGGGTGGACGATGACCGGTCCGAGCCGCTCGGCCGCGAGGTAGTAGGCCGACGCCTCGAGCCGGGGCACGAGGGCGTCGTCGGCGATGGGGGCCAGGTAGCCCGGGGGCACGAACTCCGGGTAGACGGTGAGCCGCTCCCGGGCGAGGACCCGGAAGAGCGCCCGCTCGTCCCGCTCCAGCATGAAGTACCGGTAGGTCGTCGCCACCCCTCACCTCTCCCGCTCGAGGAGCCCGTCGTAGGTCTGCGAGATGCGCGCCGCGAGGATGAGGAGCTCGCCCAGGCCCTCCAGGTTCACCGAGCGCCCGCGGCCGTCGTCCGCGTAGAGGACGTTCACGACCTGGCCGCGCGCCAGGATGGGCATGGCGAAGGCGTTCTCGGGCACCCCGCCGCCGAGCCCTCGCAGGAGGCGGATGTTGGCCTCGGTGCGCCTGAGCGGTCCGAGGACGTGCGACCGGCTCTCCACCACGGTCTGCAGGATGCCGGGCTGGCCGAGCGGCACGTGCACGCGCGCGACCGCCTGGGGCGACAGGCCCTCGCCCAGGCCCTCCCAGCCGTCGAGGCCGCGCGTGTGCACGGCGAGCAGCACCACCCGCCGGAAATGGGACCGCGCGTACCTGAGCACGATGCGGGCGATGGCGCCCCGGTCGGTCACCCCGGCGAGCGCGCGTTCGGCCTCGGCGAAGGAGAGCGGCTGGTAGGCCTCGGCCGCCGGTCCAAGGGCGATCGCCTCCTGGGGCTCGCGGGCGGCGGTCGCCTCGGCCTGGAGATGGGCGAGCAGCTCCTCGGAGGAGACGAGCTGGCCGGCGAGGGGCGTCGGCCCGGGAGCGCCGGGTGGGCGCTCGGGTCCCGCGGGCGCCGGCGTGGGCGGCGAGGTCCACTGGAGCGGGGCCTCGCGTGCGGGCCCGGTGGCGAGAGGGCGGGGCGGAGGACCCGCGACGCGGCTCGCGTAGAGGGAGGCGAACTGGGCCTCGTCCATCAGGTCCTCGGCCGGCTCGGGCTCGCGCTCGAGGGCGATCCCCGCCCGGTGGCGCGTCCAGTCCACCTCGACCCCGCGCATCGGGCGGCCCACGCCGTAGTGGGCCCGCATGAGCGCCCACAGGCGCGCCTCCGGCACCACCACCGGCACCACCGAGCGCTCGAGCGAGAAGGCGAGCTCGTCGAGCTCTCGCAGCTTCGAGGGGTCGCAGCAGAGGACCTTGAGCCGGCGGTTGGAGAGCTCGTAGGGCACGATCTCCAGGCGATCGGCCTCGGCCGGCTTGAGGAGCGCGATCGCGCGCGCGTCGGGGATGAGCTCTCCGTGCAGGCAGGGAACGCCGTAGCGTCGGGAGAGCGCGCGGGCGAGCTCCTCCTCGGTCACCGCCCCGAGCTCGAGCAGGTTCGTGCCGAGGCGTCCCCCGAACACCACCTGGCTGTCGAGCGCTTCCTTGACGCGCTGCGGGTCGCAGACCCCCATCTCGACCAAGATCTCGCCGAGCTGGGTGAGCTTGCGCATCAGGGCAACCCCAGCGCGGAGGGGGCGCTCGGTTCGGAGGTTGGCGGGACCGGGTGCGGCGCCCGCCCGAGGGTGAGGGTGCCCACGTCCACCGTGGCTCCGGCGGCCACCGTCACCTTCACCTCGACCGGCGGCGCCTCGGGCGCGCCGGCCACCGGGGTGCGGCGCACCGCCACCACCCAGGTGCCGGCCGGCACCCGGACCTCGAAGCTCCCGTCCTCGGCGGGCGCGAAGGCGCGCCGGCTCCGGCCCGTCAGGCTGACCGTGACGCCCGAGAGGCCCCGCAGCGGGTCGACCACCCGCCCGCGCACGAGCCCCTCCCCCTCGACCTGCTCGCGGGTGGGGTGCTGCAGCACCCAGCGCACGAAGCGCACCTCGGTCACGTCCGACTGCATCTGCACCACCGTCCCGTCGCCGGCGAGGGCGAACTCGCGGAACTCGAAGCGCCGGTTGCCGGGGGGCGCGCGGGCAAAACCGGCGAGGTGCAGGTGGGGATCGAGCGCGGTGAGCAGGACCTCGGCGCGCGGCGTCGTGCCCTCGCTGCCCTCGCTCCGGTCGATGGCCACCACCACCTCACCGCGGTGGCCGACCCCGACGAGTCTCACCCCCGAGACCGGGACGAGCGAGTGGAGCTGGATGCTACGGCGCACCCGGCCGTCCGCGCCGGCGAGGGAGACCGCCACGCGCCAGCGATCGAGGCGCTCGGCCCGGACGAAGAGGTTGTTGGCCGGCAGGCCGGGGAGCGGCCCCTCGGCGCGGATCCCGCCCCAGGAGAGATCGGCCCGGACCGCCTGCCCGTTCTGCATGAGGAAGATGGGCCTCAGCTTCAGCGCGAACAGGAAATCCACCCCCTTGAAGGAGGGGGGGAGCAGCCCCGAGACGAGGAGCCGCCCGCTCGGCTCGTACTCCTCGAGCGCCAGGATGTCGTTCTGGTGGAACAGGAAGACGTTCCCCTCGTCCGACACCGCCAGGTCGGCCTCGAGGGCCGGCTCCTCCCCGCGCGGCTCCACCGGGAAGGCCGAGGCGGGCCGCCCGCGCGCGTCGAAGCGCTCGATCCGCCCGTTCAGCCCGTCGAGGACGTAGAGCGAGCCCTGGGGCCCGAGGGCGAAGGTGGACGGGCCGAGCGCATCCTCGTCCTCGCGCGAGAGGTCGCCCTGCAGGCCGAACTCGCCGGCCCCCGTCCCGTTGCCGCCGCGCACCCAGACCTGGGCGGTGGCGGCGGGCGCCGGCGCCACGCTCTCGCCGGGCAGGTCGACGGTGGGGGTGTTGCCGGCCACCGCCACCACCGCCGTCTCGTTGGAGGTGGAGGGCGCACCCGGGGTGCATCCCGGCGGAGGCTCGGCCGGCCAGACCTCGACCGTGCCCACGTCCCGGCTCTCGCCGGCCACCACCGCGACGTCGTCGACGCGCTGGTCGGGCACGAGGCCGGGGCCATTGATGACGATGGAGTAGCTGCCGGGCGGCAGGGTGAGGCTGAAGCGCCCGGCCGCGTCGGCCTCGACCACTGCGTCGCGCCCGACCACGCTCACCGTCGCCCCGGCCGGCGTCGTCGCGCAGCCCTTGTGCCGCAGCGTGCCGGCGATGGTCCCCACCGGCCGCACCGGGCTCGGGGCGCGCGCCGGCGACTGCGGCACGGCGGCTCCCAGGCCGAACCAGGCGACGAGGAGGAGGAGACCGGCCCGCACCCGCAGCATCATACCCCGCCGCGACGGCGTGCGGACGCCCCCGACCGCCCCGTTCCGCCAGCGGCCGGCGGAGGCCCGCCCCTCCTCGCCTCGAGCCGGTAAGGCCGGGTCAGGCGCGCCGGGTCGAGCAGACGCCGGGCCGCCCGGGGGCTCAAGTCGCCCCGCTCGCTCGCCAGGGCCGCGATGGGCCGCCCGCTCGCGACCGACGCCTTCACGATCTCGGCCGCCGCCGCATACCCCACGCGGGGGGCGAGGGCGGTGGCCAGGCTCACCGTCCGCTCGGCGTAGTGGCGGCAGCGCTCCCGGTCGGCCTCGAGGCCCCGCGCGCAGCGGCGGTCGAAGGCGGTGACGGCGGCGGCGAGGATGGTGAGGGCGTGGCAGAGGTCGTAGGCCACGAGCGGCATCATGACGTTCAGCTCGAGCTGCCCGGCCGCCACCGCTGCGGCCACCGCCGCGTCGAGGCCGAGGACCTGGAAGCACACCATGGCGAGCATCTCCGCCATGGAGGGGTTGAGCTTGCCGGGCATGATCGACGAGCCGGGCTGGACCGCCGGCAGGCGCAGCTCCGCGAGGCCGGTGGTGGGGCCCGAACCCAGCAGGCGGACGTCTCCCCCGATGCGGATGAGCTCGAGCGCGGCGGTGCGCAGCGCCCCCGAGACCGCGGCGAAGGGTGCCAGGGACTGCATGGCGTAGAACGGGTTCGGGGCGGCGACGAGCGGGAGCCCGGTCGAGCGGGCGAGCTCCCTCACCACCAGGCGCCGGTAGCGGGGATCGGCATTGAGGCCGGTCCCCACCGCCGTGCCCCCGAGGCCGAGCGCACCCATCTCGGGCAAGGAGTCGCGCAGGCGAAGGGCGGCCGCGCGGAGGGCGACCGCCCATCCCGAGATCTCCTGTCCGAGCCTCATGGGCGTCGCGTCCATGAGGTGGGTGCGCCCGGACTTGACGACGTCTCCGAAGCGTCGGGCCTTACCGGCGAAGGTCTCGGAGAGCGCCGCGAGGGCCTCGGTCACCCGGGGAGCGAGCTCGAGCACGGCGAGGCGCATGGCGGTGGGGATCACGTCGTTCGTGGACTGCGCCATGTTGACGTCGTCGTTCGGGTCGACGAGGCTCCGGTCGCCCCTCTCGCCCCCGAGGAGCTCGCAGGCCCGGTTGGCGAGGACCTCGTTCACGTTCATGTGATGCGAGGTGCCGGCGCCGGCCTGGTAGACGTCCACCACGAACGCCTCGCGGAAGCGGCCGGAGAGGACCTCGCGCGCGGCCCTCTCGATGGCCCGCCCCTTGCGCGAGGGCAAGAGCCCGAGCCGGCGGTTCACCCGGGCCGCGGCGAGCTTCACCTTCACGGTCGCCTCCACGAAGGCCGGGTGCGGCCTCAGCCCCGAGATGGGAAAGTTCTCCAGGGCCCGGACGGTCTGGGCGCCGTAGAGCGCCTCCGCCGGGACGCGCACCTCGCCGAGGGAGTCCCGCTCGAGGCGGGTGCGGACTCTCGGAGTCCGCGAGCGGACGATGGTCATTTCTGGGCCTCCTCTCCTCGAGAGAAACCTGCCGGGCTCGCAAAGCTCGGCCCCCGCGGAGCGCCCTCCCCAAACGGGAAGGTGGCTCGCCGGCGGTGCGGGCCGGCGCGGCGGGCGAGCCCTGCGCACGGCGCCGAAGGGGACGCCGGGCCCCGCGCTCTCTTCAGGCCACCTTCGGCCGGGAGAGCCTCTCCGCCAGCCGGCGCAGGGCGATCTCGGTCTTGGCGTCCTCGATCTCCCCGCGCTCGCAGGCGGCGATCGCGCCCTCGAGCGGGCGCCAGCGCAGGACCGCTCCCTCCTCGAGGGGCGAGCCGTCGCCCTGGGCCGGCGCCGGCCACACCTCGGGTCCCTCGCCGCGCTGCACCTCGCCGGCCAAGAGGTAGATCTTCTCCGAGGTGATGCCGGGGAGCATGAAGAACGGGCCGCCCAGGAGATCGAGCGCCTCCGGCGCGATGGCGAGTCCGGTCTCCTCGTGCACCTCCTCCGCGCCGCGCTTCTGCATGGCCGCCTGGCCCACCTCCCCGGGCTCGAGCACCCCCGCCACCACCTCCTCGACGAGGAGGTGGTCGCCCTCGGGGAGCGCGGTGGACTGTCCGCGGCGGAAGTAGGCGGCCGGGCGAAGGCCGCTGCGCGTCAATACCTCCACCCCGCGCGCCCCGCGCGCCCACAGGCACACGGCCACCGCGTCGAAGGTGGGCCGGTCGATGACGTCGATGGGGTACTCGCGGGAGCAGGAACCGTCCTCGCGGCGGTTGCGGGCCCGCAGGCGCTTGAGCCGCAGGAAACCCTCGTCGCAGCGCGCCGTGGCGGTGCGGTCGAGGACGATCTCGATGGCGGCGATGCGCATGCTCCACCTCGTCGTGCGCGCGAGCTCCGGCCCGGCGCACCAGGGCGGGCCTCCCCGGAGACCCGCCCCGCTAGCTAGGCCACCGCGCCGAGGTCCCGGTACTCGGAGAGCTCGTCGAACTGGAGGTAGCGGTAGACCTGGCCTGCCCGCGGCGCGATGCGCTGCCCGTACTGCGCGAAGTACTCGGTCGGGGTCGGCAACCGGCCGAGCGCCGCCGTCACCGCGCCGAGCTCGGCCGAGCCGAGGTACACCTTGGCGCCGTTACCCATGCGATCGTCGAAGTTGCGGGTGGAGGTGGAGTAGACCGTGGCGCCGTCGGGCACCCTGGCCTGGTTCCCCATGCACAGGGAGCAGCCGGCCGTCTCGATGCGGGCGCCCATGGCGCTGAACACCGAGAAGTACGACTCCTCCCGTAGCTGCTCCTGGTCCATGCGGGTGGGCGGGCACAGCCAGGTGCGCACGGCGCCCGTGTACTTCTGGCCCTTCCAGATCTCCCCGGCGGCCCGGAAGTGCCCGATGTTGGTCATGCAGGAGCCGAGGAAGACGTCGTCCACCCGGGCGCCCGCCACCTCCGACAGTCGCTTCACGTCGTCGGGGTCGTTCGGGCAGGCGAGGATGGGCTCCTCGATGGTGGCGAGATCGATCTCCAGGACCGCCGCGTATTCCGCGTGGGGATCGGCCCGCAGGAGCTCGGGCTTCGCCAGCCAGGCCTCGGCCGCGGCGCTGCGCGCCTCGAGCGTGCGCGGGTCGCGGTAGCCGTCGGCGATCATCTTCCTCATCAGGGCCACGTTGGAGCGCAGGTAGGCGGCGACGCTCTCCACCGAGAGGTCGACGGTGGCGGCGGCCGCGCTCCGCTCGGCGGCCGCGTCGGTGAGCTCGAAGGCCTGCTCGACGGTGAGGTGGGGCAGGCCCTCCATCTCGAGGATGCGTCCGCCGAAGACGTTCTTCTTGTTCTTCTTGGGCACGGTGAGCAGGCCCTGCTCGATGGCCCGGTACGGGATAGCGTTCACCACGTCGCGCAGGGTGATGCCCGGACGCAGCGCGCCCTTGAAGCGCACGAGGACGCTCTCCGGCATGTCGAGCGGCATGAAGCCGAGCGCGGCGGCGAAGGCGACCAGGCCCGAGCCGGCCGGGAAGCTCACCCCGATGGGGAAGCGGGTGTGGCTGTCGCCGCCGGTCCCCACCGTGTCCGGGAGCAGGAGCCGGTTGAGCCAGGAGTGGATGACCCCGTCGCCGGGTCGCAGCGAGACGCCTCCGCGCTCCTCGACGAAGGGCGGCAGCGAGCGGTGCATCTTCACGTCGGCCGCCTTGGGGTAGGCGGCGGTGTGGCAGAAGGACTGCATGACGAGGGGCGAGAGGAACTTGAGGCAGGCGAGCTCCTTGAGCTCGTCGGCCGTCATGGGTCCGGTCGTGTCCTGCGAGCCGACGGTGGTCATCTTCGGCTCGTAGAAGCCGCCCGGCAGGACGCCTTCCAGACCGCAGGCCCTTCCCACCATCTTCTGCGCCAGCGTGTAGCCCTGGCCCTTCCTGGGAACCGGATTCTTGGCGCGCACGAAGACCGACGTCGGACCCTGCCCGAGGGCCGCCCGGGCCCGCTCGGTGAGGGCCCGCCCGATGATGAGCGGGATGCGGCCTCCGGCCCGGTACTCGTCGGGCAGGGTGTCGGGCTTGAGGGCGAAGGTGGAGAGCACCTGCCCGCCTTCGCTCAGGATCCGCCCGCCCCGGGTGTCGAGGACGATGGCGTCTCCGGTCTTGAGGGAGGTGACGTCGGTCTTCACGGGAAGGGCGCCCGAGTCCTGCGCGGTGTTGAAGAAGATGGGGGCGATGGCGCCTCCCAGGATCACGCCGCCGCGCCGCTTGTTGGGCACGAAGGGGATGTCGTCGCCGATGTGCCAGAGCAGGCTGTTGATGGCGCTCTTGCGCGAGGAGCCGGTGCCCACCACGTCGCCCACGAAGGCCACCTTGCGGCCGCCCTGGCGGAGGGCGGCGATGGTGGCGAGGCCGCCCGGGAAGCGGGTCTTGCCCATCGACAGCGCGTGCAGGGGGATGTCCGGGCGGGTCGAGGCGTCTCCGGCCGGCGAGAAGTCGTCGGTGTTGATCTCGCCGTCGACCTTGAAGACCACCGCTGCAATGCGCTCCGGCAAGGCCGGGCGCACGGTGAACCACTCGGCCTCCGCCCAGGCGACGAGGACCCGCTTCGCCGCCGCATGGGTCCTGGCGAGCTTCGCCACCTCCTCGAAGGCGTCGTAGACCTGGGTGGTGAAGCCGAGGGCGCGCGCGGCCTCGTCGGCGAGGGCCGGGATGGAGAGGGCCTCGACGAGCGGGCCGACGTTGTAGCCCCCCATCATGGTGCCGAGGATCCTCAGGGCGTCGGCCGGCGCGACGAGCGGCGAGCGGCGGGTCCCCCGCATGACCTCGGCGAGGAAGGCGGCCTTTACCGCGGCGGCCGGGTCGACGCCCGGCGCGACCCGGTTCTCGAGCAGGTCGAGGAGGAACGCCTCGCGACCCGCGGGAGGCGCTTCGAGGAGCGGGCAGAGGGCCCGGGTCTGCTCGGCGTCGAGGGGCCTCGCCGGGATGCCCTGGGCCCTGCGCTCCTGCTCGTGCTTCAGATAGAGGTCGATCACCGTCGTCTCCTCTTGGGGAAGGCTCTTGGGAAGAGGCGGGTAGGCCCGCCCGGTGGTTTCTAGAAGGCCCTGGGAAGATCGAGTTCGGGCGCGAACTTGGCGGCCCGCGACAAAATGTCCTACACCATTGCGGCCCGCTTGTCAGCCCGCCCGGCGGACCTCGACCGCGTTGTCGTAGAAGGTGCTGCCGGCCCCCTCGTCGGTGAGCCGCTGCGAGGTGAGGGCGTTCACCCCCCGCCGCCCCGGCGCGTCGTCGAGGCGGCGGACGCCGGGCGCCACCACCACCCCGCTCGGCACCTCCGCCGTCACCTCGAGCACGAAGAGGGCCTCCCCGAGGGCGTTGTAGGCGAGGACGCGCTGGCCGCTCTCGAGGCCGCGCGCGCGCGCCTCCTCCTCGCCCATCCTGAGCGTCATGGGACCGGCCCGCCGCCGCAGGTCGTCGCGCTCCTGCAGGAAGGTGGAGTTGAGGCCGTACAGGGACGGCGCGGTCACGAGGCGGAGCGGGAAGGGCGAGCCCTCGCGCTCGACGTGGGTGGGCAGGGCGCGGGGCAGAGGCTCCTTCAGCCGGGGGTTCAGGATCTCGATCTTCCCGGAGGGCGTCCTGAAGCTCGTCTTGTGGCCGGTGGGCAGGCGGAGGGGGACCGGGCGCCCGGCCTCGAGGGCCGCCCGGTCGATCCCGCGGAGCAGCGGGGAGGGCCCGAGGAGCAACAGGTCGATGAGGTCGTCGGCCGAGAGGCGGAAGAACGGATGCCCGAGGCCCATGGCCCCCGCCAGGGCCTGGAAGACCTGCCAGTTCGCCCGCGCCTCCCCGACCGGTGGGATGGCCGCGCGCGCCCGCTGCAGCTGGTAGTGGCCGTAGGAGCGGTAGAGGTCGGGGTGCTCGAGGGAGCTCGTGGCCGGCAGGACCACGTCGGCGTAGCGCGCGGTGTCGGTGAGGAAGCGCTCGTGGACCACCGTGAACAGGTCCTCGCGGGCGAGGCCCTCGAGGACCGCGTTCTGGTCGGGCGCCACCGCCGCCGGGTTGGAATGGTAGACGTAGAGGGACATGACGCGTGGCCGGTCGAGCGCGGTGAGCGCGTGGCCGAGCTGGTTCATGTTGACGAGCCGCGTCGGCCGGGGCGCGAGGTCCTCCCGGGTCACGAGCGACAGGTCGAAGGCCTGGCCGGCCGAGGTGCCGAAGAGCGCGCCCCCGCCGCGCCGGGCGAAGGCCCCGAGCGCGGCCGGGAGGCAGAGGATGGCCCGGAGGTTGGTGGCCCCGTTGCCGTAGCGCGAGAGCCCGCTGCCCACCCGCAGGAAGGGGGCCCGTGCCTCCCCGAGGGCGCGGGCGAGCCCGGCGAGCTCGGCCGGGGTGAGCCCGGTGGCGGCGGCCGTCCGCTCGGGAGTGCAGGCCGGCAGCACCTCCCGCTCGAGCGCCTCGAAGCCCTCGACGTGGGCCGCGATGAAGGCGCGGTCGAGGTGGCCCTCGGCGGCGATGAGGTGCAAGAGCCCGAGCGCGAGCGCCCCGTCGGAACCGGGCCGCACCAGGTGGACCTCGTCGCACACGGGCGCGGTGGCGGTGCGATAGGTGTCGATGAGGACCACCCTCCCGCCCCGGGCCTGCACCGCCTTCACGTTGGCGAGGAAGTGCAGGTGGGTGGCGACCGCGTCGAGGCCCCACAGGACGAGGAGATCGCTCTCGGCGGCCTCCTCCGGGTCGGGGGCGAGGGTGTCGCCCATCACCGCCTTCCAGGCGAAGTCCTTGGCGGGCGAGCAGATGGTGCGGTCGAGGCGCGAGGCGCCGAGGGCGTGGAAGAAGGCGTGCCCGGCGTTGCGCTGGACGAGCCCCATGGTCCCGGCGTAGGAGAAGGGCAGGATCGCCTCCGCCCCGTGCTCGCCGATGAGGCTCCGCCAGCGCCCGGCGACGAGGTCGATGGCCTCCTCCCAGCTCGCCCTTCGGAACTCGCCCGCCCCCTTCGGCCCGGTCCTCACGAGCGGCGTCGCGAGCCGCGAGGGCGCGTGCACCGAGGCCGGATAGCGCGTCATCTTCGCGCACAGGCTCCCCCTCGAGAAGGGGTGCTCGGGGTCGCCCCGCACCGCCACCGCGCGCCCGCCCTCCACCTCCACCAGGAGGCCGCAGGTGTCGGGGCAATCGAAGGGGCAGCTGGAGCGCACCGGGCTCGGCATCGAGGCCCCGCATCGTGCCCGCTGGGCGAGGTCATTTCAAATGGGCGATCGCCCGCGCCTTGGGGCTAAGGATTTCGGGGGTAGGGCGGGCGTTCGCCGAGGCCGTCGCCGCGAGGTGGCGCGGGGCGTGGGCGACGCGTCGCGCCAAGGTCTCGAGCGACCTCGGCCGGACTCACCGGGCGCGCGGCCCGCGCTGGGACGCCTCCGCGGAGGGTCTCTTGGCGGCCGCCGAGGGCCACCGCCCCTGGGTTGACCTCGAGGGGAGCTTCTGGCCCACTGCCCTGCCCATGGACGCGCTCGTCACCGGGGCGAACGGATTCGTCGGGCGCACTCTCGTGCGCTGGCTCGTCGCGACCGGAAAGAGCGTGCGCGCCCTGGTCCGCCCGGGTTCCGACCTCGGCGCCTGGCCGGCCGGGGTGGAGGTGATCCGGGGCGACGCCATGGACCTCAAGGCCCTGCGCCGGGCGGTGGACGGCTGCGCGCTCGTCTACCACCTCGCCGGCGTGCGGCGCGCTCCCGACCGGCAGACCTTCCTCACCGTGAATGCTGGCTCGACCGAGCTCCTCCTCGACGCATGCCTGGAGCGGGGCGCGGCTCGGGGGCGCTTCGTCCTGGCGGGCTCGCTCGCCTCGCTCGGCCCCTCGCGCGAGGGCCGGCGCGAGGAGGACCCCTTCGCCCCCGCCGAGTGGTACGGCGAGTCCAAGGCGGAGGCCGAGCGCATCGCCCTCTCCTACCGCGACAAGCTCCCCGTCGCCATCGGCCGGCCACCCCGGATCCTCGGGCCGGGGGACCGAGAGAACCTGCTCTTCTTCCGCCTGGTGGCGAGGGGGCTCCTCGTGCGCATCCCCGGCCCCGAGCGGCCGCTGTCCTTCGTCGACGTGGACGACTGCGCGCGCGGGTTCCTCATGCTCGGCGAGCGGCCCGAGGCGGTGGGGGAGGCCTTCTTCCTCGCCTCCGCCGAGCGCACCAGCCTCGTCGGCCTGCAGGAGGAGGTGGCGCGGGCGCTCGGCGTCCGCGCACGCCCCCTCCCCGTCCCGCCCGGGGTCCTGTGGGCCCTGGCGTTCGCGGCCGACGGGCTCTCGCGGGTGACCGGGCGCAGGCTCCCGCTGAATCGCAAGCTGGCGCGCCAGATCCTCGCACCCGGATGGACCTGCCACACCGACAAGGCCGAGCGGCTGCTCGGGTTCCGCGCCACCACCACGCTCGAGGCCTCGGTCGCGCGCTCGGCGCGCTATTATCGCGAGCACCATTGGCTGTAGGATTCGCGGCCCCTCCGGGTGCGGGCAGGCGCCCGGCGAGGGCAGAGAACGTGGAGGGTCCGCAAGACCCATGGCCGAGCCAGAGCGAGCCGCCTTCTTCGACGTGGACGGCACCCTCGTGCGGACGAACATCGTCCACGCGTTCGCCTACTACGCCATGAACCAGGGCGGCGTCTTCGGCACCGCCTGGCGCACCGCCCGCACGGCGGCCCTCGCCCCGTTCTACTGGACGGTCGACAAGCTCAACCGCAAGGTCTTCAACGAGCTCTTCTACGCCTCCTACCGCGGCCTGTCGGAGGACCGGCTGGTGGTGCTCGCCCACGAGATGTTCGAGGAGGTGCTGCGCCCGGCCATCCACCCGGGCACCTCCCGCCTGCTCGACCAGGCGCGGCGGTCCGGGTGCCGCCTGGTGCTCGTCACCGGGGCGCTCGACTTCACCATGCGGGAGCTCGCCGAGCACCTCGGGGCGGACGACCTCATCGCCAACCGGATGCACTTCGTGGAGGGGGTGGCCACCGGGCGGGTGGTCCCCCCCGTCGTCGAGGGGGCCCACAAGGCGGTCATCGTCCGCGACTACTGCGTGCGGGAGGGCCTGGCCCTCGACAAGAGCCACGCCTACTCCGACAGCTTCTCCGACTACCCCATGCTGGCCGTGGTGGGTCACCCGGCCGCGGTGAACCCGGACCTGCGCCTGCGCAACGTGGCGCGGGCCTACGAGTGGCCCATCCTGGACACCACGGAGTAGCGATCTGCCATGACGGCCCCCCGCCGAAAGGACCTCGCCACGCCCCCCCGCTCGGAGGCGCCCTAGCCATGCGTTCCCCGTCCCGCCTGCGCCAGCTCTACGAGCACACCGAGTCGGTCGTCACCATCGACACCGACTCGGCGCCGCGCGTGATGTTCTCCGGCGAGGACCTCCTCCTCGAGGACCTCCCGGTCGGAACCCGGGTCATCTACCCCAAGCCGCCGGTGGCCGGGCTCCCCAACGTGAAGGCCGCCGTGCGGTGGGCCGTGAACCACCCGGAGGGTATCGATCCGCTCCACGCCCTCCTGCGCCCCGGCATGAAGGTGACCATCGCCCTCGACGACATCTCGTTGCCCCTGCCGCCCATGAGGTGCCCGGACGTGCGGCAGCAGATCCTGGAGGTGGTGCTCGAGCTCCTCGCCGACTCGGGGGTGGACGACGTCCACCTCGTCATCGCCATCTGCCTGCACCGGCGCATGACCGAGGCCGAGATGAAGCGGATGGTGGGCCCCAAGATCTTCGAGGCCTTCTACCCGGACCGCTACTACAACCACGACGCCGAGGACCCCGAGGGCCTGGTGGTGGTCGGGACCACCGATCACGGCGAGAAGGTGGTGCTGAACCGGCGGGCGGTCGAGTCCGACCTCCTCATCTACGTGAACCTGAACCTCGTCCCCATGGACGGGGGCCACAAGTCGGTCGGCACCGGCCTCACCAACTACGAGGGGGTGAAGGCCCACCACACCCCCCTGCACATCCGCCGGAGCGACTCCTACATGGACCCGGAGCGCTCCGAGCTGCACCGCTCGGTCGAACGCATCGGGCGCCTCATCGACCGCCACCTCAAGGTGTTCCACATCGAGTCGACCATCAACAACCGCATGTTCGACGGCCCGCTCGAGTTCCTCATGCGGCGCGAGGAGGCCTGGACCGAGGTGGACCGGCTGAAGCTGGCCGGGATGCGCGCCGCCCTGAAGAACCTGCCCGCCACCGCCAAGCGCAAGATGTTCCAGGCCATCCCGGCGGCCTACGACGTGATCGCGGTCCACGCCGGGCTGACCGAGCCCACCCACCGGAGGATCCTGGAGAAGAGCTTCGAGCAGTACCTCGTCGAGGTCGACTTCCAGGCCGACATCGCGGTGGTGGGGGTGCCGTACATCTCGCCCTACAACGTGAACTCGATCTTGAATCCGCTGCTCGTCCAGGTGATGGCCTGCGGCTACC
>DATJVF010000478.1:0-15670 GCA_035501995.1 Anaeromyxobacteraceae bacterium | reverse complement strand
GTGAGCGCGACCGCCGTCGCCATGGTGGGGGGCCGCTGCGACCTCGACTGCCCGGTGTTGCCGATGGCGGTCCAGAACTGCACGAATCCCCCGGTCCCGAGCTGCGGCGGCGGGATCTTCGCCGGCCTCCTCGGCAACGGGACGGCGAACTTCACCACCTTCAACTCCGGCACCGCGATCGCCAACATCGTGAACGGGGGCTGGGCCTGCACGGCGGTGCACGTCGGGGACTGCATCGACGTGAACCCCCCCGTCACCGTCACCCCCGCCGACCTGGCCGCCTTCCAGGCCGTCTACAGCCCTCCGTCGGCCACGCGTCTGCTGGTCCCCATCATCTGCGGGGCCGGGAGCTGCGGGGCCGGTCAGGCGCAGGTCCTCGGCTTCGCCGCGGTCACGGTGAACGGCGTGGTGACCTTCGGCCCTCCAAGCGGCCAGGGGGTGAACTTGAACCCCTCCTGCGGGAACGACAGCCCGGAGGTGCTCGGGCCCGGCCAGTCGGGCGCCTGCGCGAACTACGGGGCCCTCTTCTTGCGCCCGAGGCTGGTGCAGTGACCCTGCGAGCGGCGAAGCGCCTCGGTAGAGCGGGCGCCCCCCTTTGAGAGCCGGCGAGCGAGACACCCCCCGGGACCGCCGCGCGCGCGGGCGACGTGCTAACGTGTCAGCCCTTCGAAAGCGGCCCCTCGCCCGCCGGGCGGGGCCCGCGGGATGGGAGGGCGGCCATGAAGGCAGGGCTCGTCGGCTACGCGCAGTCGGGCAAGACCACCCTCTTCAACGCGCTCACCGGCCTGCACAAGGGGGGCGTCCCCGTGCGCGGGCAGGTGAACCTCGGGGCCATCAAGGTCCCCGATCCGCGGGTGGACGCGCTCTCCCGCATCTTCAAGCCCAAGAAGACGACCTATGCGGAGATGCGCTTCGTGGACGTGCCCGGGCCGGCCGGCAAGGGCAGCGGCCTCGACGCCGACGCGCTGCGCGCGCTGGCCGAGGCCGACGCCTTCTGCCTGGTGGCGCGCGGCTTCGCCACCGCCGACGGACGTGCCCCTGACCCGGCGCGAGAGATCAACGACTTCGACGCCGAGCTCGTCCTGCACGACCTGGCCATCGTCGAGAAGCGGCTCGACCGGCTGCGCAAGGAGCACCAGAAGACCACCAACGAGTACCACGAGCTCGAGCGCCTCCACGGAGAGCTCGAGGGGGGCGGGCCCCTGCGCACCGTCAAGTGGAGCGACGCGGAGGAGAAGGAGCTCGCCCACTTCGGCCTGCTCTCCCGGCGCCCGCTGCTCGTGGTGGTGAACGCGGCCGAGGAGGCGGCCGCCGCCCCGCCCTCCCCGGAGGTGGAGGCGGCGGCCCGCGGGCGGAGCGCCGAGGTGCTCTCCCTCTGCGCGGCGGTGGAGGCCGAGATCGCCGAGCTCGACCCGGCCGAGCAGCCGGAGTTCTTGCGATCGCTCGGCCTCGCCGAACCGGCGCGGACGCGCTTCATCCACGCCGCCTACCGGCTGCTGGACCTCATCTCCTTCTTCACCGTGGGCGAGGACGAGGTCCGCGCCTGGCCCATCCGCCGCGGCGACCGGGCCCCGAGGGCCGCCGGCCGCATCCACTCCGATCTGGAGCGCGGCTTCATCCGGGCCGAGGTCACGCACTACGACGACTTCATCGCGCTCGGCAGCGAGTCGCGGGCGCGCCAGGAGGGCAAGCTGCGCCTCGAGGGGAAGGAGTACCTGGTGAAGGACGGCGACATCCTCAACATCCGCTTCGCGCTGTGAGCGCGGCCCGGATCACCAGAGAAAGGCGGCCCCGCGCACCCCGCTCGACTCGCCGTGCAGAGGGCTCCGCAGCCGGTTCACCAGCTTGTCCGAGAAGGCGAAGCGCCCCCAGATCTGCGAAACCTCCTCGCCGAGGCGCGAGCTGCTCGCCAGGCGGCCGCCGAGGACGATGACGTCGGGGTCGAGGACGTTGACGAGCCCGGCCAGCGCGCGCGCCAGGCGATGCTCGTAGCGCGTGAGGGTGGCGAGCGCCGCCGCGTCGCCCGCCTCGGCGCGGGCCAGGATGTCGGGGGCCTCCAGGATCGCCCCCGTCACCTCGCGGTGGTCGCCAGTGAGGCCGCTCTCCGAGAGGAAGGTCTCGATGCACCCGCGCCGGCCGCAGTGGCAGGGCAGCCCCGGCCACTCCTGGCCCTCCGGCCAGGGGAGGGGGTTGTGCCCCCACTCGCCGGCGATGGCGTTGGCCCCGGCGATGAGCCGGCCGTCGACCACCAGGCCGCCCCGGCAGCCTGGCCCGAGGAGGACCCCGAAGACCACCCGCGTGCCCAATCCGGCGCCGTCCCGGGCCTCGGAGAGGGTGAAGCAGCCGGCGTCGGTCGCCAGCCGGACCGTGCGCTCCAGCCGGTCGGTGAGGTCGCGCTCGAGCGGCCGGCCGTCGAGCCAGGCCCGCCGGGCGTTCTTCACGAGCCCCGAGGCCGGCGAGACCGTGCCGGGGATGGCCACCCCCACCGTACCGTGCAGGGAGAGCTCCTCCTCGAAGGCGTGCACCAGGCCGGCGATGGCCCCCACCGTCGCGTCGTAGTCTCCCTGGCCGGTGGGGGTCCCGCGGCGCAGGAGCACCCGGCCCGTCTCGTCGAGCGCGATGGCCTCGACCCGGGTGCCGCCCACGTCGACCCCGATGCGCATCGCCCCCTCCACGGACCCGCGCGCCCCCGCGACAGGGCGCTCGCGGGCGGGCCCTCGCGCGGGGCCGTCCGATCTTGTGGGGCAGAAGCGCCCGGCGAGCGCTGTGGTCAATTGCCGCGCGATCCCCCGTCACGGCCTAGCCCCTGGGAGTCAAGATGCCGGCGCGGTCCGAGGAAGCTCGTGACCAGCCCATGACGCGGAGGGCGTAAGCAAGGGGGCTGTGCGCGCCCTCCTCGTCCAGGCGAGATCCCCTTCCACCTACTGGAGCTACGACCACAGCCTGCCCTTCCTCGGCAAGGCCGCCGCGCTCCCCCCTCTCGGCCTCGCCACCCTGGCGGCGCTCTTGCCGACCAGCTGGGAGCTGCGCCTCGTCGACCTCCACGTCGAGCCCTTGCGGGATTGCGACCTGGCCTGGGCCGACGCGGTGCTGGTGAGCGGCATGCTGGTGCAGTCCGACTCCATACGGGAGGTCCTCGAGCGGGCGCGCCAGATGGGCAAGCGGACCGTGGTGGGAGGCCCGGCCCCGACCACCTCGCCCGACGCCTTTCCCGAGGCCGACCACGTGTTCCGGGGCGAGGCCGAGGGGCGCCTCGAGGTCTTCTTCTCGGCGTTCGAGGAGGACGGCCACGGCGCGCCGCGGATCCTCTCGCCCGAGGAGGCGCGCCGGCCCAGCCTGCAGAGCTCGCCCGTGCCGCGCTTCGACCTCATCGATCTCTCGCGCTACGCCTCGCTCGCGGTTCAGGCCTCGCGCGGCTGCCCGTTCCGCTGCGAGTTCTGCGACATCATCGAGGTCTTCGGCCGCGTCCCGAGACTCAAGTCGCCCGAGCAGATCCTCGCCGAGCTCGACGAGATCTACCGGTTGGGTGGTCGCGGCTCGCTGTTCTTCGTCGACGACAACTTCATCGGGAACCGCCGCGAGATCGCGAAGCTCTTGCCAAAGCTCGCCGCCTGGCAGGAAGCGCACGGGCGCCCGTTCGACCTCTACACCGAGGCGAGCCTCGACCTCGCCGACGAGCCCGCCCTGCTCGAGGGGATGGTGGCGGCCGGCTTCTCGGCGGTCTTCGTGGGGATCGAGAGCCCCTCGGAGGCCTCGCTGCGCGCCACCGGCAAGCTCCAGAACCTGCGCACCGGCCCGCGAGAGGCGGTGGCCCGCCTCACCACCGCCGGGCTGGAGGTGTTCGCCGGCTTCATCGTCGGGTTCGACGAGGACGACGAGGGCATCTTCGACCAGCAGATCGCGCTCGTGGAAAACCTCCCCATCCCCCGCGCCATGGTGGGCCTGTTGAGCGCCCTGCCGGGGACGGCGCTCTGGCGCCGCCTCGAGCAGGAGGGCCGCCTGCGCCGCGCACCGAGCGGCGACCAGTTCGAGCGTCCGAACTTCGAGCCCAGGATCCCCGAGAGCCGCCTCCTCGCCGGATACCGCCGGGTGCTCGCGGCGCTCTACTCGGACGAAGGCTACTACGCGCGCTGCCGGCTGTACCTCGAGAGGGTGCGGCTCGGCCCGGCCGGCATGCGACGGGGCTGGCTAAGGCCCCTCCTCCTGGCCCTGTGGCAGATCGGGGTCCTCGGCGCGCGACGGGGTCAGTTCTGGCGGCTCCTGCGCCAGGGGGCCCGCCGCGGCCTCGGTGGCTTCGGCCAGGCCGTCGCCCTCGCCATCCTGGGAGAGCACCTCATCCGCTACACGCAGGAGGTGGTGCTCCCGCGGCTCGATCGCTCGCTCGCCCTCCTCGGCGAGGCGGCCCTGTCGCTCCCGCACCCGGAACCAGCCTCCCGGCGCGCGGCGCGTTCTCCCCTCCTCGCCCGCGAGATGGAACCCTCGTAAGAGCTCCGCGCCGGGCGTGCCACTCGGCCCTTTCCCGGCCGGGGCGTGGCGGGTAGACTGCGCCGCTCTTCATCTTCACGAGGATCGGCGATGGACCGGATGGTCTTCATGGCGCGCGCGATGGCCCTCTTGGCCCTCGGCGGACTCATGGCGAGCTGCGGGACCGACACGGTGCCGTTCCCGAGCCAGGACTGCTGCGTCGCCAGCACCTACTACATCTGCACCGACGCCGAGGGCGCCGGGCGGTGCCGGTCCTACCCCTACGACACCTCGCTGTGCTCCAAGCAGAGCACCCCCTGCCCGGCGGACGGCGGGCCTTAGGCCGGCAGGGCCAACGAAAGCGAGCCATGGGGCGGGCGAGGGCCAGGCCCTATGGGCGAGCGAGGCGGGCCACTGCGGCGCCGGCTATGATCGCGAGACATGGCCGCCACCGCACCGGAGCCGCCGCCAGGGCCACGTTCCGAAGGGCGCCTCGCCCGGCTGAGGAGGTCGCCCGCCACGAGCGGCCTCCTCGTGGCCCTCCTCCTCGCCTACCTCGCGAGCCGGGAGAACCCGGACCTCGTGGACCGCTTCGCCAAGGTGGACGCGAGCGTCCGGGCTGGCCAGCTGTGGCGGCTGTTCACGGCGAGCTTCCTCCACGCCGGCCTGGCTCACCTGGCGGTGAATGGCTTCGCTCTCTCAGTCATCGGCCCGACGGTCGAGTTCCTCTATGGCCCCGTCGTCCTCCTCCTCTTCTTCCTATTCGGCGGTGCGGTGGGGTTCGCGGCCAGCACGGTCTTCGTGCCCTCGCCTTCGCTCGGCGCCTCGGCCGGCCTGTTCGCCCTGCTCGGCACCCTGCTCGCCTTCGCGGTGCGCTCGCGCGACCGGCTCCTGCCGGCGGTTCGCCGGGCCATGATCCGCGAGATCCTCACGGTAGCCGCCTTCAACTTGGCGCTCGGGCTCGTGGTCGGCTTCATCGACAACGCCGCCCACGTGGGAGGCTTCCTGGGCGGGCTGGCGCTCGGGCTCCTCGTGCGACCGCGAAGGCGGAGAGCCTAGCCGCCGGCGAGGCGGGCGATGTCGCCGTCCGAGATGCGCATGGTGATCCAGTCGTGGAGGGCACGCGCTCCGAGCGCCTCGTAGAAGGCCACCGCCGGCTCGTTCCACTCGAGCACCTGCCACTGGAAGCGTCCGCACCCCTCCCGCTCCGCCACGCGCGCCAGGTGGACGAGCAGCGCCTTGCCGATGCCGCGTTCCCGGAAGGACGGGCGCACGAACAGGTCCTCGAGGTACAGGCCGCGCTGCCCCTGGAAGGTGGAGTAGTTGAAGAACCAGAGCGCGAAGCCCGCCACCTCGCCCGCCCACTCCGCCATCTCGACGAAGAAGCGCGGCGAGCCCGAGAAGCCGTCGCGCAGGAGGTCCGCCTCCTCGGCCCTCACCTCGTGCGCCAGCTTCTCGTACTCGGCGAGCTCGCGGATGAGCGCCAGGATCTCGGACACGTCGCGCCGTTCGGCCCGTCGAATGGAGAGCATGGTCCAGACAGGGCGGCGCGGGACGCGCTTCCCCGACCGCCCCCTCCTCGTGGTGTCCGCCCGGCCAAGGGCCTCCGGGCGCGGTTCGTCGTCTCTCTGGAACCGTAGGATCGCGTAGCGAGCCCTCGCCTGCAACGCGTGGCCGGCCCGCTTGGGCCAGCTGAGGGTTAGCCCGGCGCGGGCCTAGCCGACGCCTAGCCGGGCTCGTGGCCCCCATGAGGGAATGGCCCGCGGCGCCGCTTCTGACCCACACCAGAGGCGCACCAGCCTCGCAAATCCGCCGACCTCCGCCGAAGGAGGGCGTCCGAGCGGTTCAAGGGAAGGGGTGGACCATGGGCAAGATCATCTCGTTCAAGCGCACGACCGGCGAGCCGGCGCAGGGCTATCTGGCCGAGGCCAAGGACCCGAAGGCTCCCGGGGTGGTGGTCATCCAGGAGTGGTGGGGGCTGCAAGGCCAGATCAAGCAGGTCTGCGACCGGCTGGCCGAGAGCGGGTTCAATGCCCTCGCGCCGGACCTGTACGGCGGGAAGGTGGTGCCCTACCACGACTCGGCCGCCGCGGCCGCCACCATGAACGCCCTCGACTTCAAGGCCGCCACCTCCGAGGCGGTGCGGGGCGCCGTACAGCACCTCAAGGCCGGCGGCGCCAAGGTCGGCCTCACCGGCTTCTGCATGGGGGGTGCGGTGACGGTCATCGGCGCCGTCCACATCCCCGAGCTCAGCGCCGCGGTGTGCTTCTACGGGATCCCGCCGGCCAATGTGGCCTCGCCCAAGGACATCCGGGTCCCCTTCCAGGGGCATTTCGCCAAAGAGGACGACTGGTGCAGCCCCGCCGTGGTCGATGCCTTCGAAAAAGAGCTCAAGGCCGCCGGCAAGGTCGCCGAGATCTTCCGCTACGAGGGCCACCACGCCTTCATGAACTCGGACCGCAAGGAGGTCTACTCGGCCGAGGCCGCCAAGGTCGCGTGGGAGCGCTGCCTGCGCTTCTTCCACCAGCACCTCGCCTGAGGCGACAGGGCGCCGCAGCCCAAACGGGCCGCGCCGTGCCCGATCGTGCCCCAATCGGACCTCGGGCTTACCCAATTTGTCACGCCGCGTCATGGGTTGGGGCGAGCAGGATCCCGAGCGCCAACCAAGGCGCCAACCGAGAGGTGGGGAGCTATGACCGACGTCGCGGTGGTTCACGACAAGGCGGCCGCCATCACCACGGCCGTGACGACAGGAGCGAATCTGACGGAGCAGGCCATGTTGAGCGCCCTCGGCATCGTGAGGGTCGCCCACGGCGAGGTGTTCCACATCGCCCACGGCGCCCTTGGTTGGCTGGAGAGCGTCCAGGCCGCGCCCTTCAAGGTCGTACGCGAAGTGGTCGGGCGCAGCGAGAAGCTGACCCTCGACGCGCTGAACGGCGTCGAGAACGTCGCGCTCTCGCTGTCTCGGACCCTGCGTGAATCGGGCGAGGCGGCGGGCGAGGTGGTCTCGCGCACGACCGAGGCCCTCGTCGGGAAGAAGGCGGTCAAGCCCGCCTAGCGCCTCGTTCCTCCGATCGGGCTCGACCGGCACCGGCGCCTCGGGGGGAGCTGGCCTTCTTCTGCCCCCGAGCTCGGGTGGCCGTGCTGTCTCCGCGGCCGGGCCCCGGCCCTCGCCCACGCTCCCGGCTCCTCCGCAGGAGGGAGGTGCGCGCCTTGCGCCTTGGGCGCCGCCGCCCCGGCGCGCTCTCGGGCCCCCGGGGCCCGCGGAGCACCCGCTGCGCCCCCCGAGGAGCGCGGGAGGCGGGGGGGCGCTATCCTTGGCGCCCTGGAACCGCCATGACGCACCTCACCGACGACCTGCGCATCACCGGGATGTCCGAGCTCGCGCCGCCCGCCCATCTCATCCGTGAGTTCCCGTGCAGCGAGCGGGCCGCCGAGGTGGTCCACGGCGCCCGGGAAGCCATCCACCGCATCCTGCACGGCATGGACGACCGGCTGGTGGTGATCGTCGGCCCCTGCTCCATCCACGACGTGAAGGCCGCCAAGGACTACGCCTCGCACCTCGTGGTGGAGCGCCGGCGCCTCGCGAGCGACCTCGAGATCGTGATGCGGGTGTACTTCGAGAAGCCCCGCACCACGGTGGGCTGGAAGGGGCTCATCAATGACCCCGGCCTCGACGGGAGCTTCCAGATCAACCGGGGCCTGAGGCTGGCCCGCGAGCTGCTCCTCGACATCAACGAGCTCGGGTTGCCCGCCGGCTGCGAGTACCTCGACATGATCACCCCGCAGTACATCGCCGACCTCGTCGCCTGGGGGGCCATCGGCGCGCGCACCACCGAGAGCCAGCTGCACCGCGAGCTCGCCTCGGGCCTCTCCTGCCCGGTCGGCTTCAAGAACGGCACCGACGGCAACGTGCGCATCGCCATCGACGCCCTCAAGGCAGCCCAGCAGCCCCACCACTTCCTGTCGGTCACCAAGGGCGGTCACTCGGCCATCTTCCACACCAACGGCAACGAGGACTGCCACCTCATCCTGCGCGGAGGCAGCGAGCCCAACTACGACGCCGCGAGCGTCGAGGCGGCCTGCCGGGAGATCGCCCGGGCCGGCCTCGCCCAGCGCCTGATGGTCGACGCGAGCCACGCCAACTGCCGCAAGCGGCCCGAGAACCAGGTCGGGGTCTGCGAGGACCTCGGCTCGCAGGTGGCCGGAGGCGACGAGCGCATCATCGGGGTGATGATCGAGAGCCACCTCGTGGCGGGGCGCCAGGACCTCCTCCCCGGCCGGCCGCTCACCTACGGCCAGAGCATCACCGACGGCTGCCTCGGCCTCGAGGACAGCGTCCGCCTCCTCGAGGCGCTGGCGGAGAGCGTCCGCCGCCGTCGTCTGAAGGAGGAGGGCTACAACGGGGAGCCGAGCCCCCGCGCCCCGCCGGGCGCGTGAAGGCCCCTCTCCAGTTCCTCCACCCGCCCGGCGGGCGAAGGTGAACCCCGCAGCTCGCGCGCCGCGCCCATCGCCCCCGAGGCCCGCCTCGCCTCCTCCCTCGGAAAACCGTGAGGGACGCGGCTTTTCCGAGCTCCACCGCCCCGCGAACCGCCGCCATCTCAAGGACTTGAGGGTGGCACGATCGCTGCTCCACCTCGCCCGAACGCCCGGGAGGTGGCCCCATGCCTACACGCGCCGCGATCGCCTTCACCGCTCTCGCCGCTCTCCTCGCCTCCTGCAGCCGTGGCGGGCCGGCCTTGCCACATGCGATCGGCACCGACAGCTTCACATCCCAGCCACCGGGGGGTCTGGCAGCGAGCGCGGCCCAGGCCACCTCCGCCGCCGGAGGCCAGCCCGCCCCGAGCGCCAACGCGCCGGCGAGCTCCTCGGCGAGCGCGCCGCGGGTCCTCGAGGAGGCCGACCTCTACCAGCTCTCCGGCACCCACCTCTTCGTCCTCAACGCCTACCGGGGACTCGAGATCGTCGACCTCGCGAACCCCTCGGCGCCGGCCCTGGTCGGCCGCGTACCCCTCTCCGGGACGCCGGTCGACCTGTACCTCCTCGGCACCGTGGCCTACCTCACGGAGAGCGACGCCTTCGCCTACGTGCCGGAAGCCGACGGCGTGCTGCGGCCGCAGCGCGACTCGCGGCTGGTGGCGGTGGACGTGACCGACCCCACCCACCCGGTGGTGCTGGCCGACTTTCCCATCGCAGGCGCGCTCGACCAGACGCGGCTCGTGGGGAACGTGCTCTACGTCATGTCCCGCGACTCCTGGTGGTACGCCTGGGCGGTGCCCCTCGCGGCCGGCACCACGGCCTCCCCCTCCCTGGCCGAGGACGGGCCCTCGACCCCCGACACCGATCTCGCCTACGTGGCGAGCTTCGACGTGAGCGATCCGGCTCACCCCATCGCGGTAGCGAAGCTGGAGTTCCCGGCCAGCGGCTTCGACACCCACGCCAACGTCACGGTCGACCGGGTGACCCTCTCCTTCTCGGGGTGGGACACCACCGGGCCGGTCACCCGCTTCCAGGTGGTGGACATCTCCGACCCGGGCGGCGCCCTCTCGGCTGGGGCGAGCTTCTCCTGTCCGGGCCTGGTGGAAGACCGCTGGGCGATGGACTACGACGCCACCGGCGGGAACTTCCGGGCGGTCTTGGCCGGCGACTGGAACGGTGGAGCGGCCCTGGAGATCTGGTCGTCCCCCAGCCCGGTCGCGGCCACGCCGCTCGCCCGGCTCTCGCTCGACGTGGGTCAGTCGCTCACCGCGGCGAGCTTCGACGGCGCGCGGGTCTACATCGTCACCGCCCTCGCGGCCGACCCGCTCTTCGCGGTCGACGCGAGCGATCCCTCGAACCCAGTGGTGGCCGGGACGCTGGCCATGCCGGGTGCGCTCGACTTCATCGAGCCCCGCGGCGACCGCCTGCTGGCGCTCGGCCACACCAGCGAGGCCGGCCAGAGCTTCCAGCTGGCGGTCACCCTCATCGACGTGACCGAGCTCGCGAGCCCCAAGGAGCTCTCGCGGGTCGAGTTCGGCTCGAGCTACGGTTTCGTGGCCACCCAGGCCGACGAGCTCAACAAGGCCTTCATCGTGCTCGATCCTCCTCCGGCCGGGATCGGCCTGGTGCTGGTCCCGGTGCAAGGCTGGGACGGCACCACCTACGCGTACACCGGGGGTACCCAGCTCATCGACTACTCGGGCGACAGCCTCACCCTGCGTGGATTCCTCGCCCACCCGGGCGCCATCACCCGCTCCTTCCCGACCGGCTCGAGCGGGACGACCCTGGCCGCCCTCTCCGACAGCGCGCTGCAGATCATCGACGCCACGAATCGCGACGCGCCGGTCCAAGTCGCACTCCTCGAGCTCGCCCGCTCGGTGGCGACCCTGGCGATCCTCTCCGGCGACGCCATCGAGCTCGCGGGCGACTACTACCTGGGCGCCACCGAGCTCGTGGTGACCGACGCGCTCGACCCGGACGCGGCCACCCCGCTCGCCAGCGTGAGCGTGCCCGCCCCGTACGCCGCCCTCTTCGAGGACGGCACGGTCTTCTGGCTGCTCGCCCACGACGTGAGCGCCAACACGGCCTGGCTCCAGGCGGTCGATCTCGCACAGCCGCTGAGCCCGGTCCTGCGCGGCCGGCTCGACCTCGACCAGGTCCCCTCGCTCGGCGGCGGCTTCTGGGGTTACGGCGACGAGGCGGTGCTGGTCGGCCACACCCTGGCCGTCCACCGCTACCTCTACCTCGTGCCGCAGAACTGCCCGGCCGGGGCCCCCTGCCCGTTGAGCGCCACCGACGCGGTGCGGCTCTACGACCTCAGCGATCCCGATCACCCGCGATGGGCCACCGACGTGGTCCTCCCGGGCAGCGCCTGGTCCTGGGGGCTCACCGCCTTCGGGAGCTACCTGTGGCTCACCGAGTTCGAGTGGCAGGCCGGGGAGGGATCCGGGCGCTACTACCTCGACCGCATCGACCTGAGCAACCCCTCGCAGCCCGCCCTGCTCGCCCGGATCAACGTCCCGGGCGTTCTCTTCGCGGCCTCGAGCGACGGCAGCCTCCTCTACACCCTCGAGACCTGGTGGTCGTCGGACACCACCACCACCTACGTCCACGGCCTTTCGCTCACCGCCGCCGGGACCGCCCGCCTCTTCGGCACCGCCCCGCTCTCCGGCTACCCGGCGGGCGCCACCGCCTCGAGCGGATACGCCTTCGTGGCCACCGAGGACCCGGGCGTCACCTTCGCGGTGAGCGGCACCGCGGCGTCGCCGGCCTCGGGCGGCGCGGTCCTCGGCCCGGTCTCCGGCCCTGGCAGCGCCCACCTCTTCGCCGTCGACCTCGCCGCGATGGCGGTCTCGAGCGCGCAGGAGGTGAAGGGCAGCTACGCCTGGCTGCGCAAGGTCAGCGGGGGGACCCTCTTCCTCGAGGCGGGCTGGCTCGATCAGGGGATCTTGGTCTACAGCCTCGCCGATCCGGCGCATCCGGCCTTCCAGCAGAGCGTGCGCACCCAGGGTTATCCCTGGGACATCGTGGTGGCCAACGGGATCGCCTACCTCCCCTCGGGACCCTACGGCGTGCCCATGGTGACGCTCGGCGGTCCCTGAGCCCTCGGGGGCGGGGCCTCCTCTTCAGCGCACCGATCGCCAGGAACCGCGCCAGACCAGGGACAGGGAGACGAGGTCGCGCGCGAAGCCCGGGGCCGGGGTCCCGGGCGTCGCCTCTTCCCGGTAGGCGGAGCCGGCGAGGGCCAGCTCCAGGCCCTCGCAGAGCGGCCGGGTGAGCCTCACCTCGAGGAGGTTCTGGTTCTCCTCGGCGAGGAGGAGCTGCTCTTCGAGGTAGAGCGGCTGCGGATAGTGCGACCACTGCAGCGCCACCCGCAAGGCCAGGGTGAGCTCGAGCGGGAGGTAGGCGGCGAGGCGCGCCGTCAGGCGATGCCGCTCGAAGTCCCCGCCCGGCGCGCTCGAACGGTTCCACGCGTAGGCGTAGCCCAGGCCGGCCAGGAAGTCCCCGTCGTACCGGTAGTCGACGAGGAGGGTCTGGGTGGTGTCGGCGCGCTCGCGCTGGGCGAGTTCGGCGAAGCGCGGATAGTCGTCGTACTCCACGGCGTAGCCCGCCGAGAGCGCGTGCTGGCGTGCCGGCACCACCTCGAGCCCGATGGAGGCCTCGGGCCCGAGGGCCTCGAAGGCCCACAGGGTGGGGCCGCGCGGCCGGTCGAGCCCGAAGCCGGCGCCCAGCCGGGCCCGGAGGCGGCCGACCCGGTAGGCGAGCAGGGCCTGGGCGCGGACGGTGTCGTCGTCGAGCACCTGCCCTTCCTCGCTGAGGTCGCTCGCGCGGAGCTCGAGGCCCGCGGTGAGGGTGCGGGAGAGCCCCGCGCTCGCCGAGGCCTCGAAGAGGCTCGCCACCGCGTCGGCCTGGCTCGGGCCGGGGTAGAGGCGGCCTCCCTCGATGAGGGTCGCCCGCACCTGCGCGCCCTCGCCCTCGAGGGAGCCGCGCGCCTTCACCAGCAGGGAGAGGAACTCCGCGGCCGGCGACCCGGATCCGGTGAGGCGGTCGGGGTTGTCGTCGAGGCCCGCGCCCAGCTCGGCCTCGACGGAGAGAGCCCGCGAAACGACCTCGGCTCGGCCGAGGACCGGGGCGAGCACCGCCACGAAGCCCAGCAGGGCGGGGAGGGAGGGCACGTCGCCCGACGGTAGCACGCCGAGCGCCCGGCGCCTCGCCCTGGCGAGCGGCTCTCCGGGGCCCTCCTAGCGCACGGCCTCGGCCGCCTTGGCCTCGGCCTCCAGCGCCTCGGCCTTCCCTCTGAGGTCGGCCACCTGGCGCTCGAGGAGTGCGCGCTTCTTCAGCAAGGTCTCGGTCGAGTCGCTCTCACGCGGAGCGAGTTCCTCGCCCGCAGGTCCCGGCGGCGTGGGGACGAATGGCACCCCGGTCGGCGCCGCTCCCGCGGCGGGCGCACCCGCGCCGGCCGCACCGGCCGAGGAGGTGCTGCCGGCGGTGCCGGGCGCGGCCGAGCTGGCCCCGCCGGTCGGCACCCCGCCCCCGGCCGGAGCGCTGCGCCGCGGGGAAGCCTCGGCGAAGAGGTCGCCCGGCGCGGTGAGCGCCTCCATGTGCTCGGCCAGGTCCTCCCGTCGGCGCGCCTCGGCGAGGCGTCGCTCGACGTCCGTGAGCGTGGCCGCCGCGTGGTCGGCGGCGTCGCGCAGGGCGTCGGCGCGCTCGCGGAGCTCCTCCGGGTCGGGCGAGGCCGGGCGGGGGCGCGAGGGTGGTCCGGCCTGGCGGTCGAGGCCCTCGAGGCGCGCCGCGAGTTCCTGCGCCCGGGCGAGGAGCTGCTCGAGCTCACCGGCCGAGCCCTGGCCTGCGGCCGCCGCCCGCTTCAGGGCCTCGATGCGCGCCGCGAGCGCATCGAGCTCCGCCGAGAGCGCGCGCCGTTCCTCGGCGCGGGCGCTCCCGCCATCGACGACCGGCGGAGCGGAGAACCCGCGGTCGGCCGCCAGGAGCGCGAGGATCGCGAGGATCGCGAGGCGAGAGCCCATCCGCCGAGATGACGAGCAAGAGGCGTGCCAGCCGGTCCGGTACGCCGTCCCTCAGGGATCGCGCCCGGGCGCGGCCCGAAGCCCGAGCGGCCTCGGTTCTCCGGCGCCGACCCTCGGAAAACCGAGGCGGCCCGCCACGGCCGTCACGGTTCCCCTTCCGCGTCCTGGCCCTCGCCGGGCTTCCACAGGCCGTACTTCTCGAGCTTGTAGTAGAGCGCGCTCGGCTTGATCCCGAGCAAGCGCGCGGCTTCGGCCTTCACCCCGTGCGCCTTGCGGTAGGCCCCGGTGACGAGCTGACGCTCGAGGTCCTCGAGGATGTCGGTGAGGCTGCGCTCGCCGTCGAGGGAGGGCAGGCTGGTCGGTGCCTCCCGCAGCGTCACCGGGAGGTCCTCGACGCGCACTCGCTCACCCTCCGAGAACACCATGGCCTGCTGCACTGCGTTCTCGAGCTCGCGCACGTTCCCCGGCCAGCCGTGGCGGCGGAGCAGCGCGAGGGCCTCCGGGTCGAAGCCCCGGGGGCGCCGGCCCATGCGCGGCGCGTGCTTGTCGAGGAAATAGTGGGCGAGGCCCTCCACGTCCTCCGGCCGCTCGCGCAGAGGTGGCAGGCGGAGCGGCACGATGGCGAGCCGGTAGTAGAGGTCCTCGCGGAAGCGCCCCTCGGCCACCCGGCGGGCCAGATCGCGGTTGGTCGCCGAGACGAGCCGCACGTCGACCTCGAGGGTCTCCTCGCCGCCGACCCGCTCGAACCGCCGTTCCTGCAGCACGCGCAGGAGCTTCACCTGGACCTGCGGCGGCAAGTCGCCCACCTCGTCGAGGAACAGCGTCCCCCCGTCGGCGAGCTCGAAGCGGCCGATCTTGCGCCGGGTGGCCCCGGTGAAGGCGCCGCGCTCGTGGCCGAACAGCTCGCTCTCGAGCAGGCCCTCCGGCAGGGCCGCGCAGGAGACAGGGACGAAGGGCCCCTCGCGGCGCCGACTGGCCTCGTGCAGGGCGCGGGCCACGAGCTCCTTGCCGGTGCCCGACTCGCCCAAGACGAGCACGGTGGCGTCGGTGGCCGCCACCTTGAGCACCTGCTCGCGGACCTTGCCCATGGCCCGGGAGTCGCCCACCAGGCCGAGCGGGCCGGCCTCGCGGACGCGATCCTCGTCGAGGGCGGCGGCCCGGGCCTGGGCGTCCCTCGCCCTTCTTCGCTCGCGGGCGATCTCGGCGGCCTTCTCCACCCGCGCTCCCAGGATCTCGGGGGAGAACGGCTTCTCCAGGAAGTCGATGGCGCCGGCGCGCATGGCCGCCACTGCCGCGTCGATGCTGCCGTGCGCCGTCACGAGCAGCACCGTCGCCTCGGGGTCGAGGTCGCGCAGGCGCCGCACCACCTCCAGGCCGTCGACCGGGATCATGCGCAGGTCGGTGATGACGACGTCGAAGCGGCGCCGGCCGTAGGCCGCCACGGCCTCCTCGCCCCCCTTCACGCCCTGGGCCTCGTAGCCCAGCCGGGCGAGCGTGAGGACCATGCCCTCCCGCATCGCGTCGCTGTCGTCGGCGACGAGCACCCGGGTCATGGCTGCGGATTGTAGGCCGGTTCCGGGCTCGCCCGCATCGTGGCGGCGGGCCTCGCGGGCAAGGTCACCCGGGCCACCGTGCCGCCACCCTCGCGGGGCAAGAGCTCCAGCCGGCCGCCGTGCGCCAGGGCGGCCTTGCGCGCAAGGGCG
>DATJVF010000477.1:0-7669 GCA_035501995.1 Anaeromyxobacteraceae bacterium | reverse complement strand
GCGCTCGAGGGCCAGCGCGGCGTCCTCCGGGCTCATCCCGGAACCGTCGTCGGCCACCCGCACCAGGGCGAGCCCTCCCTCGACGAGCTCCACCTCCACCTTGCGAGCGCCCGCGTCGAGCGCATTCTCCACGAGCTCCTTCACCACCGAGGCGGGCCGCTCCACCACCTCGCCGGCCGCGATCTGGTTGACGAGCCCGGGCGGGAGGATCTGGACGCGCGGCACGCGCTCTCCTTACCACGGCTCGGGAAGGGCCTTGCCCCTCATTCCCCGTTTGACGCGCTGCGCCCGGGTCGGTATAGGCCGAAGTGGCATGCCCGGGAATGGCCCGAGGAAGGCGAAGGGTGCGAGGCGCTCCGGCGGGCCGCGGCGCACGAAGCCCGCGCGCCCCGTGCTCGGCAACGACCCCTTCGAGCGGGGCGCGGCGGAGAGGCCCGCGCCCGAGGCCCCGCCGGCCGAGGTCGCCGCCGCTCCTCCCGCGGTCGAGGCCCCGCCGTCCCGAAAGGGCTCGCCCGGTGCTGGGCCGGCCGGGCCCTCCCTCTCCGCCCTGCGCGAGCGCCTCGAGGGGCTCGAGGCGCGCATCGGCTCGGCCGCCTCGAACGCCGAGGAGAAGCTCGGCGGGCTCGGGCGCGAGGAGGGCGAGGCCTTCGACCTCCTCCAGGCGGTCTCGAAGCTCGTCCCGGCCCTGCAGGAGCGGCTGCCCGCCTTGGGCGCGCTGCGCGCCCTCGTCGCCGGCACCGGCGACCTCGACGCCTTCGGCATGGAGCGCGACCTCGTCGTGCGCGCCATGCCGCTCCTCGAGTTCCTCTACGCCACCTGGTGGCGGGTGGAGGCGCGGGAGATCGAGGAGGTGCCCTCCGAGGGGCCGGTGGTGGTGGTGGCGAACCACGGCGGGGCCCTGCCCTGGGACGCCCTGGTCTTGCGCCTCGCCCTCCTGCGCGACCACCCGGCCCGCCGGGAGCTCCGGCCCCTGCTCGACCAGGCCGCGCTCGCGACGCCGCTCGTCGGCGGCCTCGCGCTGCGGCTCGGCGCGGTGCCCGCCACGCCCGAGAACGCGGCGAGGCTCCTCGGGGAGCGCCGGGCGGTGGCGGTCTTCCCCGAGGGGAGCAGCCAGGCGCTCCGCCCGTGGCCGCAGCGCTACCGCATCGAGCGCTTCGGACGCGGGGGGTTCGCGAAAATCGCCCTGCGCGCCGGGGCGACCGTCATCCCCTGCGCGATCCTGGGCAGCGAAGAGACGAGCGCGCCCTTGGCGCGCCCGGGCTGGCTCTCGGCCCGCCTCGGGATGCCGGCCCTCCTCGCCGCCCCGGCCCTTCCGCTCGGGGCGCTCGGCGCGTTTCCCCTGCCCTCGCGCTGGTCGCTCCGCTTCGGCGAGCCGCTCTTCTCCGGCGGCCCGGACCCGGAGGCCGCCGACGACTCGGCGCTCGTGCAGGACCTCACCAACAGGACCCGCGCCGCGCTGCAGCGGATGCTCGACGAGGACCTGGCGGCGCGCCGGAACGTCTACCTCGGGTGAGCGCGGGACGAGCTTCCGCGCCGCCTGGCCCGGCCGATCCGAGGTCGCAGCTTTTGCGGCGGGCGCAGCATTTTTCGCGGGTGCTCCCCGCGGCGGCGGCCTCGGCCGGCCTAGATCGCCGTCAAGTGGACCGCCGCGTCCTTGGCGCGTCCCATGCATGACGGGCCGCGACGGCCGACGTCTTCTTCCTCCCGCGCAGCGGTGGGTGGCGTAGAGGCGGCGGACGTGACCAGCGGCCCGGCGGGCCGCCAAGCGATTGCTCACCCTGGACTCCCGGGTGAGCCGGAGGAAGACATGGCGAACAAGATCACCGAGGATTGCACGAGCTGCGGCGCCTGCGAGCCGGAGTGTCCGAACCAGGCCATCGCCGAGGGCCCCGACTACTTCCAGATCGATGCCGCCAAGTGCGACGAGTGCGCGAACAACGGCGGCGAGCCGGCCTGCATGGCGGTGTGCCCGAGCGACTGCATCGTCAAGGCCTGAGCGAGGCCCCGAGACTTCTCCGGACCGCCTGGGCCGGCGGCGCGCCTGATCGCGCCGGCGGCCTCTCCATTCGGCTCTACCCGGTTCACTCGGCGCGCGCGAAGCCCGCGCCGGGCCCTCGCCCCTCGCGCCGGGCGCCTCCGTTCGCCGCGAGGTGCTCGAGCAGGTGGTAGATGGTCTCGGCGTCCTCCTCGCCGAGGGCGGTGGCGATGGCGTCCGCGCTGCGCGGCGTCTCGCCGAGCGCCGCCGTCACGCGGGCCTGGAGCGCGAGGACCGAGGAGGCGGCCTTCTTGCCGGCCTCCACCCCGGGCTGGTGGTAGGCGTTCACCCCCACGAGCGAGGCGTAGAGGCCCACCGTGCGCTCGAAGAGCGCGATGAGAGCGCCCACCGCCCGGGCGTCGACCGTGGGGACGGTGATCATCACCGACTCGCGGTCGTTGTCGAAGAGCGCCGCCCGGGTCCCGAGCAAGAAGCCGTGCAGGTAGTCGCCGGCGGTCACCCCCGGCTCGACCGCCACCCGCTCGCCGCCCGAGGCGAGCACGCGGATGAAGACCGCGAAGAAATCGTTGGCCCCGTCGCGCAGCTGCTGCACGTAGGCGTGCTGGTCGGTCGAGCCCTTGTTGCCGTAGACGGCCAGGCCCTGGTCGACGCGGCGCCCGGCGAGGTCGAGCCGCTTGCCGAGCGACTCCATGACGAGCTGCTGCAGGTAGCGGCTGAAGAGGAGGAGCCGGTCCTTGTAGGGGAGGACCACCATGGCCCGGCCCCCCTTCCCGCCGGTGGCGTGCAGCCAGCACAGCGCGAGGAGCGCCGCCGGGTTCGAGGCGTGTTCGTGCCCGCGGGTGGCCTCGTCGCAGCGCCGCGCCCCCTCGAGCAGGCCGTCGACGTCGAGGCCCTGCAGGGCCGCCGGGACGAGCCCGACCGCCGAGAGCTCGCTCGTGCGGCCGCCGACCCAGTCCCACATCGGGAAGCGCCCGAGCCACCGCTCGCGCTCGGCCACCCCGTCGAGCTGGGATCCGAGCTGGGTGATCGCCACCGCCTGCCGCGCGAACTCGAGGCGGGCCGCCCGGAAGGCGGCCTGCGCCGCCAGCATCCCGTTGCGGGTCTCGGGAGTGCCGCCGCTCTTGGAGGTCACGACCACCAGGGTCTCGGCGAGCGCCGGGCCGAGCGCGCCGAAGACGCGGGCGAAGCCCTCCGGGTCGGTGTTGTCGAGGAAGAAGGGCTTGAGCCGGTCGCGTTCCGGGTCCCCGAGGGCGTCGGCCACGAACATCGGCCCGAGGGCCGAGCCGCCGATCCCGATGCAGAGGAGCCGCCTGAAGCGCGGCGCGCCGGGGGGGGCCACCCGGCCGGCGTGGACGTCGGCGGCGAAGGCCTTCACCCGCCTCGCCGTCTCCTCGATCTCGCGCCTCAGCTCCGCCGTCGGGGCCCTCGCCGGGTCGCGCAGCCAGTAGTGCCCCACCATGCGCTTCTCGTCGGGGTTGGCCTGCGCGCCCTTCTCGAGGGCGTCCATGGCCTCGAAGGCCGCCTTCAGGGCCGGCAGGCTCAGCCGCACGAACTCGGGCCCGAACTTCATGCGGCTCGGGTCGAGGGTGAGGCCGAGCCCGGGCACCTCGCAGACCTGGCTCTTGTAGCGTTCCCACAGCTCGCGCGCGTTCACGTTGGCGCCTCCGGTCCTTCGGAAACCCAAAGTCTATCCCGGCCGCGCCCGCCGTGCCGACGGCAAAAATGAGGTCGCGGCGCGCCCCGCGCCCAAGGCCCGAGACCTCGCCGGGACCGGCCCCCGCGCGGGCGGCCCTCGCGGCGGGTCACGGCTCGGGGAGGAGGTGCGCGGCCTCCGTGGCCGGCCCCTCGCCGGCGTCCCCGGAGGAGCGCTCGACCGCCGAGAGGAAGTCGGCGATCTCCCCGAGCGTGCGCAGGTCCGTGGGAGCGAGCGCGTGCGCGCGAACGAGGCTCGCCGCGTGCTCGCGCATCCGGGCGAGGAAGCCCTCCCGGTCGGCGGCGATGTCGAGGTCGCGCAGCTCCGGCCCGCGCGTGCCGCCGGCCCCGCGCAGCCGGTGGCAACCCAGGCACAAGGTGCCCAAGGCGTCCGCGCCCAGCCGGGCGTCCTCGCCGGCCCCGAACGGAACCCGCAGGGCCCGCCCGTAGCTCGCGCTCCAGCTGCGCATCTCGATGCGGTCGACGCCCTTCAGCCACCACCCCGCCATCCGCGGGTCGCCCTCGATGCCGGGCTCGTCGAGGTTGGGCCAGGCGAGCTCGAGGGGCGGGGTGGCCCCCTCCTCGCGGTCGGCGAACCGGTAGGCCAGCACGGGCTTCGTCTGCCTCAGCACCGCCAGCGAGACGGCCGCCACCAGGCCGCCCTGGCCGTGGAACACCGCCAGATCGGCCCCATGGTCGAGGGAGACGTGGTCGGCGAGGAAGGGCACCACCGCCAGGCCCTCGAAGCGCTCCTCGGCGCCGGTGAACGGCGAGCGCGCCCTGAAGCTCCGCCGGGGCAGGTTCGGCAGGTCGTCCTGCCCGAAGCGGTAGGGTCCCTCCTCGACCGCTCCGTCCACGGTGAGCACCACCTCGCCGTGCGGCGGGCGCGGGCGGGGGCCGGCGCAGGCGAGGAGCGCGGCGGCGAGGAGGGCGCGCTTTCTCATGGAGCGCGTTTTACGCTACATTGCCGCGACCTTCACACCCAAAACGGAGGAAGGGAAGAGCACATGGCGCGAGCTTTCATCGGGGCGGTCGAGTGCCAGGTCACGGTGGACAAGGACCTCGGCGACAGCTGGGCGGTGGCGGTCATCCCGCCGGCCCCGCGCAAGGGCGAACCCTCCATTCCGCCGCTCGTGGTGAAGCTCCAGGGCGAGGACCGCGAGAGAATCACCAAGGGCGCGCTGGAGATCCTGCAGAAGAACGGCCAGATCGAGCGTTTCGAGCTGTAGCGGCCCCTCGCCGGCCCGGGTTCGGGTGAAGTCCAGGGAGCCGGTCAGACCTCCCGGGCCGGCCCCAGTCTAGACAAGGAGGCGCCATGGTGGAGTCCCCGGTGCGCGGTTCTCTCCCGGTCGAGGCGCCTGAGGGCGCGCCCGGGTCCGACGGACAGGCCGCGCCGGCGGAGGCCCCCGGCCTCCTCGCCCCGGCGGACGACTGGCCGCGCCTCGCCGAGCTCTTCGAGCGCGAGGCCGCCGCGCTCGGCCGCGATCCGGGAGCGGCGAGGCTCCTGCACGAGGCCGCCCGGATCCGCGAACGGCGCCTTCACGACCGACCCGGTGCGCTGGCGCTCTACCGGCGGGCGAGCGCGCTCGCCCCCGCGCCGGCCGGGGACCTCCAGTCCGCGCGCCGGGTGGCGCTCGAGCTGGGCCTGGCCAGGGAGGCTTGCGACCTCCTCGCCGCCGAGGCCGCCGCCACCGGCGACCGGCGCCAGGCCGCCGCCCTGGGCCTGTGGCGCGCGCGACTTCTCGAGGAGGCGGTGCGCGCTCCCGCCGAGGGGCGCGCCGCGCTCCGGGCCGCTGCGGCCGCCGACCCGGAGAGCCTGCCCCTCGCCGAGCACGAGGCGGCGCTCGCCGCCGCCGAGCGCCGCTTCGAGGACCTGGCGAGGGCGCTCGAGCGCTGCGCGGAGCGGGTCCAAGACCCCGAACTCTCGGCGGCCTGGCTCCTCGCGGCCGCCGCGGTCGAGGACGGGCGGCTCGGCCGGGGCGAGCGCGCGGCGGCGCTGGCCGAGCGGGCCTTCGCCAAGGCTCCCGGCGACCCGGCGGTACGGGCAGCGGCGCGCCACCACGCCGAGCGTCAGGGCCGCCACGAGCTCCTCGCTTCCGTCCTCACCGCCGAGGCGACCCAGGGTGGGACCCCTCCCCGCGACGCCGCCCTCGCCTGGTGCGCCCTCGCCCGGCTCCTCGAGGAACGCCTCGGCCGGCCCGAGGAGGCGAGCCAGGCGCTCGCGCGGGCCCGCGAGCTCGGCGAGAGCGACGTGGTGGTCCTCGACGCGCTCACCCGCCTGCACGAGGACCGCGGCCAGTGGGAGGCGGCCGCCGAGGTGCTCCGGGCCCGGGCGGCGGCCCACCTGGCCGGGGCCCACGACGAGCCCTCCGAGGTGATCGAGGGAAACCTCAGGCTCGCCGAGCTCTGCGCCGAGCGGCTCGGACGCACCGAGGAGGCGGCGGCCTGCTACCGGGCGGTGCTGGCCATCGATCCCGCCCACCGGGTCGCGCTGGCCGGGCTGGGCCGGATCCACGCCGCGGCCTCCGACTGGCCGAAGCTCCTCGAGACGTTCCTCGCCGAGCGCGCGGCCGCGGTGGAGAAGCGCGACCGCGCCCAGCGCTGCTACAAGGCCGCCGAGCTGCTCGAGGAACGCCTCGGCCGGGTCGACGACGCCGTCGAGTTGTACGCCGAGGCGCTGGCGCTCGACCCCGAGCTGGGCGCGGCCCGCCAGGCGCTGGAGCGCCTCTACGAGCGCAGCGGGCGACACGCCGAGCTGGCGAAGCTCATCGAGGGCTACCTCGGCGAGGTGCGCGACCCGGCCGAGCGCACGGCGCTGCTCTTCCGCCTGGCGCGCCTGCAGGAGGACCGCCTACACGACCTCACCGCGGCGGCCGCCTCCTACGAGCGGGTCCTGGAGGCCGCTCCCGAGCACCGGGTGGCGCTGCGGGCCCTCGCCGATCTGCACGAGCGCGCCGGCCGGTGGGCCGAGCTCATCGCGGTCCTCGGCCGGATGGTGACCGTCACCGCCGAACCCCGCCAGGCCGTCGCGCTGCTCCAGCGGATGGGCGAGGTGGAGGAGAAGGAGCTCGGCGACCTCCAGGCCGCCACCGCCACCTTCGAGCGCGCCTTGAAGCTCGACCCCATGCACTTGCCCGCCCTGCGGGCCCTCGGCCGGCTCTACGGACGCGCCGAGCGTCACGCCGAGCTGGTGGCCATGTGCCGGGCCGAGGCCGACATCACGCCGTCCACCGAGGCCGCCGCCAACCTCCACTACCGGATCGGCGAGATCCTGGAGCAGCGGCTCGGGCAGGAGTCCGAGGCCATCGCGGCCTACCGCGAGGTGCTCACCTTGGCGCCGGCGCACGTGGGAGCGCTGCGCGCGCTCGCCAAGCTCTACCGCGGCCGCCAGGCCTGGGAGGACCTCGCCGAGGTGCTCCTCTCCGACGCCGCGGGGCGGGCCTCGCCGGAGCGCAAGGCCGTCCTGCTCAGCGAGGCGGCCACGGTCTTCGAGACCCGCCTCGCCGACCTCGGGCGAGCGATCGAGCTCCACGAGGAGGCCCTGCGCCTCGCGCCCGGGCTCTCGCCCTCCGCGCAGGCCCTCGATCGGCTCTTCTCGGACGCCGGACGGTGGCAGGACCTCGTCGAGCTGCGGCGGGGCGTCGCCGAGCTCGCCCGCGGGCCGGCCCGCGCAGCGGCCCTGGTCTCCGCCGGCCAGGTCCTGCTCGACCGCCTGGAGGATCCGGCCGGGGCCCTCGCCTCCTGCCGGGCCGCCCTCGCCGCAACCCCGGGCGACCCGGGCGCGTTGCTCCTCCTCGCCCGGCTCCCCGAGGGGCGCACCGAGGCGCGCGCGAGGCTGGCCCAGCGCCTCACCGACCCCGCGGTGGGCGCCCAGCTCCTCGCCCAGGCGGCTCTCGATCGCGGCGACGGGATGAAGGCCCCCGAGCTCCTGCGGGCAGCGGCCCTCGCGCCCGGGCACCCGGTGGCGGGGCCGCTCGTCGA
>DATJVF010000476.1:0-5096 GCA_035501995.1 Anaeromyxobacteraceae bacterium | reverse complement strand
GTCCTCCAGCGAGGCGTCGAGCTCGCCGCGCGGCGCCCGCGGCGAACCGGAGAGCCCGAGGCGAGCGGTCACCCGCCCCTGCAGGCCCTCGGGGAGGCCCAGCCGCCCGGAGAAGGCGGCGAGGTCCTGGTCCTTCACGTCGACGACGCCGCTCATGGGCTCCCCGGAAAGGCCCCGGGCCACCCGCTCCGGATCGCGGAGCAGCGCCGCGAGGTCGAGGGGGGCCGAGAGCGCGAGGTCGACCGCTCGCGCCCCCGCGCGGTCGAGCGCCGCGGTGAGGCGGGCCTTCCCGGCCTGGTAGAGGAGGTGCAGCGAGGCGGCGAGCGCCTCGAACTCGCCGTAGCGGCCGTCCTCGAGGGCCGCCTTGAGATCGACGGTCGGTTCTCCCGCGGTCCCGCCCAGGGCGAGCTCCAGCGAGGCGTCCCCCTCGAGCGCGGCCGGGGGCGTCACCCGGGCGAGGCGCAGCGCCTCGGCCACCGCGAGGTGCCGCGCGGCGAGGACGAGGCTCAGGGGCGCGCCCCGCGGCGCGCGGGCGAGCCGCCCGGGCAGCTCGCCCTTGACGGCGAGCTCGCCCCCTCCCTTCCTCGTCACCTCGAGGTCGAAGCGGGCGCGCTCGGCAGGGCCCAGCCACCCGAGGTCGCCGTGGGCGGAGAGCCCCTCGATCCCGAGCACCGCGCCCTCGGAGAGTTCCACCCGACCGCTCACCGAGGGCGCCCCGAGGGCGCCCTCCGCCGTGAGGTCGGCGCTCAAGCGCCCGGCGAGGCCAAGGCCAGCCGGGAGGAAGGCTCGCGGCACGAGCGCGAGGTCGAGGGCAGTGAGCGTGGCCCGCGCCGCGAGCGTGCGCCTTCGCCCCTCCCCGGCGATCCCGCCCGAGAGCGCGATGGCTTGCGACCCCGACCGGAGGGCGAGCCTGTCGACCCTCGGGCCGGCCAGGCTCACGGTGCAGGGGGCCTCGAGCTCGAAATGCGCCCCGGAGAAGGTGAGCTCGAGCTCCGAGAGGCTGAGCTGCTGGCGGTCCGGCGAGAGGGCCCCCCGGCCGCCCACCTCGAGCACCTCCGGCCCGAGCGCGGGGATGTTCGCCGTGACGTGGATCTCGCCCGACCGCTCCGCGAGCTCGCCCCTGAGCCTGAGCGCCCTCGCCGCGAACCCCCCGTGGGTCACCTCGGCCGCCTCTCCGTCCAGGGCAGCCTTGAGCGAGCGGAGCGGACCGCTCAGCCTGGCCCGCAGCGAAAGGCCGCGCGCCGCCACCCCTGCGCCCTCGAGACGAGGCGCGACGAGGGTGAGCGCGGCCGACGGGGAGGCCTCGCTCCCGGTGAGGTGGGCCTCGAGCCGGAGCGCCCCCTCGAGGGGCGGCAGGGGCTCGCCGAGGAGCCTCTCGAGGGCGCGGCGCAGGGCCCCGACGTCGGAGGCCTCGACGTGCGCGTCCCCGGCGAGCTCACCCTTGAGGCGAAAGCGCCCCGCGCCCTCCACGCTGCCGCCGGGGAGATGGGCCTCGAGGCGCGCCACCTCGAACTCGCCGCGCTGGGCCGAGGCCCTGAGCTCGGCCGGCCCGAGCTCGACCCCGCGCAGGCGCGAGCGGGCGAGCGAGAGGGTGAGGGTCCCCACCAGGCTCGAGAGATCCTCTCCGGCGGCCCGGCCGAGCGCGTCGAGGGTGAGCGCGCTCGCGGGGGCGCCGCGCAGGACCCTCGAGAGATCGAGCGCCTCGAGGTGCAGCTCGGCGCCGGCCGCGAGCGCCCCGGGCGAGAGGCGCAGCGCGGCCGCCCCCCTCGCACGGCCGCCCTGGCCGCGCGGCGCGAGGTCGAGGGCCAAGGTGGCCCTCTTCCCGTCCGACTCGGCGTAGACGGTGCCGGCGAGGTCTCCCCCGAGGGGCGAGCCGGGGACGAGCGCCTGCACCTGGCGGGCGTCGACGGCCAGGGCGAGCAGGGCCACCCGGCCGCGCCGCGCCGCGAGGTCGCCGTCGCCGAGGAGGTCGACGGCGGTGTCGCCCACCGCGGCGCGCAAGAGGCGCACCCGTACCCTGCTCCCCAGCAGGCTGCCCGCCAGGTCCAGGGCGAGCGGAGCTTCCTGCGGCTTCATGAGCCGTCCGCGCAGGGTGAGCTCGACCCGGCCTCCGCGCGGGCCGTAGGCGCCCCGACCCTTGAGGTCGAGTGCGGTCGCCTCGAGCTCCTCCGCGGGGTGCTGGGCGCGGTAGTGCACGTGCCCACCCGTGAAGCTGAGCTCGCTCACCCGCACGGTCCAGGCGAACGGGTGCGGCCGGCTGGGTGGCGAGGGGTGGCGTGGCGAGAGGGCGCGGACGAGGGAGAGGCGGCCCTCCAGGTCGGGCTGCAAGAGCACGTCCGGCCCCTCGAGCGCCAGGCGCAGCCCCACCGACCTCGAGCGGATCCGCTTCAGGTCGGCGTAGATCCGGGCGCGGTCGAGGGCGAGGACCACCTCGCCCTCCGGGTCGATCACCCGCAGGCCGACGAGCTCGACGCCCCCTTCGGTGAGGAGGTGGAAGCCCTTGAGCTCGATGCGCCCCGCCAGCTCGCGGTTGGCGAGCCCGACCAGGCGCGGCACGAGGAGCCCCCGTCCGAGGTCGGTCGAGACGAGGAGGAAGGCCAGGGAGAGCGCCACGCCGGCGAGGGCGAGGAACCCGAGGGCGAGGTAGCCGAGCGTTCTCGAGGCGCGCTTCGTGGTCCCTCCGTCAGAACGCCTCGCCGATGGAGAACTGCACGGTCACGATGGGATCATGGTGCACGGCGCCGCTCGGCACGAGGCGCGTTCGGGTCCCGACGAGGTCGGCCTTGAGCACCTCCACGCCGGGCTGCCCACTGCCGGGCTTGGGCAGGCGCGCCGCCACGTCGAGGCGCACCGGTCCGAACGGGGTCTTGTAGCGCAGGCCCAGGCCCGCCGCGTACTGGAGGTTCGTGAGGTCGAGCGCGTCGCGGGCGGCGTAGGTCACGTTGCCGAAGTCGAGGAAGGCCGCTCCGCCGAGCTCGCCGGCGATGGGGTAGCGCAGCTCGAGGCTGCCGTCGATGAGGCCCGCCCCCCCCACCGGCACGTACTCGACGGGCACGTTGCAGATCTGGCCCGGTACCGGCTTGAACGTGTTGGAGGGGCAACCCTGCACCACTGGCGAGAACTGTCCGATGTAGTAGCCGCGCATGTTGGTCCCACCGCTCGTGAAGAGGGCCGGGAGCGGAAGGTCCTGACCCGAGGGCCCGTTGATGATGCCGAGGCGCAGCCGCCCGGCCAAGACCAGGCGCGGCCAGGGGCTCACGAAGACACGCGCCTCGGGCAAGATGCGAAAGTAGGCCGCGCCGTTGCCCCCCGACGAGAAGCCCTCCTGCAGGGCAAGGCCGAGGTAGAAGCCTTGGGTGGTGTTGAGGGGGTCGTCGCGCAGGTCGATGGCGATCCGCTGCTCGAAGTAGGGGAGCAGGCACAGGTTCGGGTCCTGGCCGGGGCAGGTGGAGAGGAGGAGCTGGTTGCCGGGGACCGCCGGGTTGGGGACGCCGATGGAGCCGTGGAGCTGGTAGAGCTCGATGTTGAAGGAGGGGATGAAGGAGAACACCCGGCCGAGGCGGGAGGGCAGGCCCACCCGCAGCCGCTCGGCGTAGAAATCGTAGGCCAGCTGGCGGCCGCGCTCGAGCTCGGCGTGCACGTTCAGGTCCAGGTAAGGGGTGAAGAACTCGGGCTGGGTGAAGTCGGCGGCCCCCTTGGCCTCGAAACCCTGCGCCTGCGCGTTGTAGACCGAGGGGAGCCACTCGTAGCCGGCCCGGGCGTCGAGGTTGAGCTTGCGCAGCCCCCCCAGCCAGTTGCGGTGCGACCAGCCCACCCGGGCGTCGGCCTCCCAGCTGCTCGTGGCCTGGAGGGTGAACTCCGGGCCGAGGCGGATGGTCCGGAAGGGGGCCTCGTGGACCGTCACCACCAGCGGGATGGCCTTGTGTTGCTCGTCCGGCTCGGCGGGCGCCACCCGCACGCCGCCGAAGACGCCCAGGTCGAGGACCCGCCGCTGGGCCCTCGCGAGGTCGCTCGCGTCGTAGACCGCCCCGGGCCGCGTCGCCACCTCGGCCTCGTCGCGGATGCGCGCGCGCGGGATCTGGGCCGCCCCCGCCACGAAGACCGGCCCGAAGCGGTAGCGTTCACCCGGGGTCACCTGGTAGCTCACCCGCGCCTCGTTCAGGTCCGGGTCCACCCGCGCCTCGGCCTTCACCTCGGCCTTGGCGTAGCCGGTGTCGTTCAGGGCGGCGAGGAGCGCCGCCTTGGTCCCGTCGTAAGCGGCCTCGGTGAAGACGTCGCCCACCGCCAGCGGGAGCCGCCCGAGGCGCGCCTTGGCCTCGGGCGCGCCCTCGAGGCCGGGCGTCTCGAGGGCGATGACGTGCACCGGCGGACCCTCCGACACCTTCAGCCTTACGTCCACCCGGCCCTCGCCCTTCGGGACCGTCTCGGCCGATTCGACCCGGGCCTGGTAGTAGCCGAGCGTCTGGTAGTAACGGACGATGCGTCGCTCGTCGCTCGAGAGGGCGTCCGGGTCGAGGTGGTGGGGATCGGGGAAGAGGAGGTACTTGCGGCCGGAGGCCTGGGTGACCAGGCGGTCCTTCAGGTCGGCCGGCGAGACCGCGCGGGTACCTTCGATCTTGAGGTCGAGGATGGTGGGCCGGTCGCTCGTCCCCTTCGGCTGCGGGAAGGCGAAGCACCCCGTGAAGGCGACGGCGAGGAGCGCCAGCAGGGCGGTCGTGGATCGTCGGGGCGCCATCGCGACCGGGGCGATTATCGCAGAGTCGGTCCGGCCGCGAGGGGGTCTTCGGGGCTAAGAGCGGCCCGCCTCCGCCCCGGGCGGTGCGTCTCAGCGTCCGAGGAGGAGGGCGAGGTGGTCCTCCTCCCAGCGCTTGGCGCGCTCGCAGTCGGGGTAGGCCCGCTCGCGCCGCCTGAACTCGCGCCCGTGGACGATGCGGCGGCCGTTCACCTCCACCGCCGGCACTGCCTGGTGCAGCATCTCGTGGAAGACCACCGCGGCGACGTACATCGCCGGCACCTCCACCCGGTCCAGGGCCGGGTGGATGCGGATGAGGCGGGCCTCCTGCACGTAGACCCCGGTCTTGAGGGTACGCCGGCCG